>JAILHY010000017.1 GCA_024695575.1 Lachnospiraceae bacterium | reverse complement strand
GTAAAGTCCGTTCGACTTGAATGTGTTAAGCACGCCGCCAGCGTTCATCCTGAGCCAGGATCAAACTCTCGTATTAAAGTTTGTCTGGTCTAGATCAACTTTGGCTAATCTATCCCGTTTACTGTTTTTTGGGTAGTTCTTGTTTCTGAAAAATTTTAAAAAGAATTTTCAGGGTTGCATTGCTGTTTATTTGTCAAGGTACGTGACATCACTCAGTGATGTTCGTTTGTGTTCCTCGGCGGAACGTATATGAATATACCACCACCAAAATGACTTGTCAACACTAATTTTGTATTTTTTTTAAAAATTTTTCAAAAAGTGAAAAATGGCGGTTTTATGCATCTTTCCGCACATTAACCGCCACAATAATCTAATAAATCATCTGAATTGTTCCTTATTTCAGAAAATTCATGCAATTTGTCAAATTGTCTGTCACTGCAATTCCTTTGTAAGGGTTCCCTTATCTGAGGTGATCGTCATGGAAAGAGATTCAACCAGCGTTCCCGCAGGAACCTCAAGTATAAGCGACACCTTCTTTGTCTCATTGCCCGCAAAGCTTTCTGTGTAACCAAGAAGCGAATCCGGCAACATGGTATCCATGATCCTTGTATACTTGCTTCCGTTTACACTTACCTTATATGTGACGGAAATCGCATTGTATGAAAGATCCAGTTCTTTATCCGATCCGCTGTTATTTGTGACGTCAAAAAAGAGAACGAGCAATGTATTACCGTGAAGTGCAGAAAGAGAGAATCCGACATCACCAGGATCCTTGGGATATGCGTCCATTATCTCGCACCCGGCATAATTGATGGTAAAGTCGGAAAGTCCAAGGAATTCCGCAATGGGCATATCACTGAAGGTCTCGGTCTTGTTGCCGGCGCCGTCAGCATTTACAACGGTGGCACCGCCGGTACCGTCATTATTGTAGGCCTCGTTTGCTTTTTCCTGGGCTTCAGCTTCGCGCCTTCTCTGCTCTGCTTCCCTTTCAACCGCGTCATAATACGCCTTCTCCTGATCCTGATAGTTCTTGACTGCAGCATTGTACTTTTCAAAAAAAGCAGTTGTATCCACCAGTCTTGAATGATTTTCGGAATCATACTTCAAAAGAAGTGATGCTGCATATTCGGAAACCATTTCAGTCTCGTCAGCGGACAGTTTGGGGATACTGCCGCAGGCTGTCATAACGAGACTCATTGAAATTACTAATATGATAAGAAACTTCTTTTTATTCACCCAATAATCCTCCGCTGTCTTCACCACCGTCAAGAGTAAACCAGAAAGTAACTCCGTCCTCGGAATTGACCACTCCGCACTCTTCACCGTGCTGATCCATTATAGCCTTCACGATCGAAAGGCCTACGCCGCTCCCGCCGTATTCACGGGTCCTGGCTTTATCGACCTTGTAAAACTTGTCAAAAAGATAGGGAAGGCTTTCTTCCGGAATCTTCCTACCGGTATTATACACCATAACCTTAACTTTATTGTTAACTTTTTCTATTGTGACATCAATATGCTTTTCCGACTCCGATTCGCAGTGGTTAACGGCATTGGAAAAGAAATTCATGATGACTTCCTCGATCTTGAATTCATCTGCCCAAACGTATATCGGCGAATAATCGGACATATTAACCTTTATATCGTTATTTCTTGCCAGTATCTCCGCGGACTGAATGTAATTCCTGACAAGGGAAACAATGTCAAAGCGCTCGATGTTCAAAGAATCAAGCCCGGACTCAAGCTGATTGAGGGTCATAAGCTGCTTGACCATATTGTTCATCTTGGATGCTTCATCAATTATAACATCGCAGTAATAATCCCGCTCATCCGCTTCGTTTACACCGTCCTTAAGGCCTTCCGCATATCCCTGGATAAGAGCGATGGGAGTCTTAAGCTCATGGGACACGTTTCCTATAAACTCAGTCCTCTGCCTGTCTATCTCCGCTTTGAGATCATTATCCTTCTTTAACTCGATATTGGCTTCTTTAAGCCTTGATATGGTGCTTTCAAGGTTAGCGGACATCTTGTTGATATTGGCGCCAAGCAGTCCTATCTCGGTTTTGTCCTTGCCTTCGTACCTGGTCTCAAAGTCCATTTCCGACATTTTGTTGGAAATATCCGCAAGGTTCAAAATGGGCTTGGATATCCGCCTTGTAAAGAGATAGATCACCACCGCGCTAATAAGAGCCGCTGCAAGTCCTATGAACAGTATGAATCTTGCCGCAATATCCGCGCTGTTCTTGATACTCTCCACCGCCGTTCTCATGAAAAAGAAAGATCCGTCCGGCAAAGGCCCCCACATCTCAAGGAAATCAGACTTGGTGCGCATGTCAGCCTTCATTACCATCACATAATCGTCGTTTTGCGAAACGACACGTTTAACCGGGATCTCATCGCCGCTTAAGTTGAATACAAACTCGCGAAGCAGCTGATCGCGAGGCTCTGAGGCATAGAATTTAAGCGGATCAAAGGAGGAACTTACAAGAACTATACTTACGTTATGAGTTCCCGCATTCTGCTGGAGAGTTATGTCAAAAGAATCCGAATTCATGTCACCTGACTCGCATTCGGTCTTTATGATCTTATAAACATTCAGAAGGGTATTTTCCTTATTGCGAAAATAGAATCTTTCAAGAAGAAAGGATGTGGCCAGAAAAACCGCAAGCAAAGTAAGCGCCATGATAGCCACAAAAACAAAGGTTATCTGACGCTTGATGGAGCGGTTAAATTGCTTTGGTTTATCTTTCTTTTTCATAGTTACTCGAATTTGTATCCCATTCCCCAGATAGTCTTGATAAGGTCGCCCTTATCTCCCATTTTGCTCCGGAGTTTTTTGACATGGGTGTCGATAGTTCTTGCATCGCCGAAATAGTCGTAATTCCAGACTCCGTTTAAAATTTTGTCCCTGGAAAGAGCGATCCCTTTATTATCCATAAAGTAAGAAAGAAGCTCAAATTCCTTGAAGCTTAAGTCTACCGAAGTTCCGTCGATAGTCACGATATGTGCGTTCTTATCAAGTTTAACGCCGCTATACTCAATAACAGCCTCGCCCTCGTCGGGAATGGAACGTCTCAAAACCGCCTCGACCCTTGCGGTCAGGATCTTGGGGCTGAAGGGCTTAGCTATATACTCATCCACTCCGAGCTCAAACCCCATGAGTTCGTCACGCTCTTCCGCCCTGGCCGTAAGCATGATGATGGGAACCTTTGAATACTCTCTTACTTCCCTTACCACCTGCCAGCCGTCGACTTTAGGCATCATAACGTCAAGAATGATGAGAGCGATGTCCTGATTTTCAAAGAAAACATCCAGTGCTTCGGCACCGTCGCCCGCTTCCATCACATCATAATTCTTTTTAACAAGGAAGTCCTTAACAAGCTTACGCATGCGGGCTTCATCATCTACAACTAATATCTTAAGTCTGTCCATTTATGTACCTGTATACCTATCTGTTCAGTTCTCTTTCTTTTTCACGAAGGGCGTTCTCTCTGGCCGTAAGATCCTGCTCCCAGGCCGAATACTGGTCGGTGATGGCCTTCTTGTAATTGATGATATTGGGCGTGGAACCGTACCAGGTGATGGCAAACATGGCAATTGCCATAACTCCGAAGATAATTGCCGTCAAAACCGCATTCCTGTATTTCATGCGGATAGACATTTCCTTCTTTTGCTGGATGGTCATGCGACGTTTGGGCTTATCCTCGTCCTTTAAGGAAAGGCGCTTAAATGTCGTATACAAAGGAACCGGCGCGATCTCCTCATCCGGCACGCCCGAGGCCACCAAAGCATCCCTTATTTCCCTCAGATAAAGAAATCCGACGGGGGTGCAGAATGCGTTGGTTTCGATCAGTTTCTCGTAGACATTGCGCATATTCGCCATGTTGGAGGTATCCGTATGCTTTTCGAGATAATCGATCTTGCGGGCTTCGTTTTTGGCGATCTCAAGATCGTCCTTATTGGCAAAAACAAAGCCGTCAAATGTGAGTTCTTCTTTATTCATTACCCGCTCCAAACGTGCTTTCCATAGTGCTAAAATCGCGTTTTATGTCAGTTTCCGAAATAGCCATGCTGCCCCTGAAGGAGCCGTTCTTGCCGCCACACTTGGCGTTGTATCTTTTCTTAAGCTTGTCAAGCAGATCCCCGGTATCGGTGGTGTCTGATTCGATGATGAACTTGTATCCTGACTCATCGTCTCCAAGGAACAGGGCAAAAGAATCAACAAGCCCCCTTATTACCTTAGCCGCATAGTCAATGCCCGATATTTCATCAGCGCCGCCAATATAAAGAAAAAATCTGCTTCCATCCCTGTATTCGTTACGGATCTTTGTTTCTATGTAGCGATTGGTGACATTTACAAGCTCAAATTTAAGCTTTTTATTGTCATCGAGCATATTTCTGACCGTATCCGCTTCGGCTCCGGGCTTTGCGGAAAGAACGGCAGATATGTCCCTAAGTGCGGAAAGTCTTTCTTCGTAATCCTCTATCGCTCTGAATCCCGCAAGATAGTGGATCCTCACTCCGCCTTTATACTTTTCGGATGAAATAACCTTAAATAAACCGATCTCACCTGTGGAACGAACGTGGGGCGCACAACATGCGCATACATCAACGCCTTCAACGGTTACAATCCTGACGGGACCTTCAATTTCCTTCTTTGACCGGTATTCAAGAGTCTTTAATGTCTCAGAATCCGGATATTCAGCCTTGATCGGACGATTCTCGATAATGATCACATTGGCTCTGACTTCAAGCTCCGCGATTTCCTCGGAAGAAAGAAACCCGTCGTAATCCATGGTGGCGGTATTGTCACTTAAATGAAACCCTACGTTGTTAAAGCCTTTGATGTTGTGAACCAGTCCCGTAAAGATATGCTCCGCACTGTGACACTGCATATTACGGAAACGACGGTCCCAGTCTATCACGCCGTGAACGCTGTCACCTTCGTTAAGGAAACCGTCCACGAAATGGATGACGGTGTCGTTTTTAATATTAACCGCTGTCACATTGAGATTATTTAAAGTTCCCTTATCGCAGGACTGTCCGCCCTCTTCCGGGAAAAACAGCGTCCTGTCAAGGATATAGCCTCTCTTTGAATTAACTTCGGTTACCCCTGTGACCTTTGCATCAAACTCGATCCCGTAGGGATCCGTATCATAAAGTTTAACAGTCATCAATATTTGTTTCTCACTACTTCCAGGGCACAGACAAAGTCCCTAAATTCAAGAATTTCGCCATCATCGGTAACGAAAGTGCCGGAAAGCCTTCCGAATACCTGATGCTGGTCGCTTATAATAAACTTAAAGTTCATGCAGGCGCTGCGGTCGATAATGGGCCTAAAGACCGACTTAAGCCTTCCGTCAGCCGAATCCACGTTCCATTCCGACATGAATTCGCGCTTCCCGTCCGGTCCCTTGGGAATGATAAACTCCACATTCTCTAATTTGTGAATCTTACCCTTGTAAAGGAATCCGTTCTCGCTGGCACTTGATCTGTCAGAAAAGCCATATCCTAAGTTAAAACCGAAAAGTTCGCCGTTAAGTCTCCCTGAACCGGTACCCCAGAACCAGGTATTGTCGTAGGTCCAGACTCCGCGTCCCCAGTCAAGTACGCCGGCGCAGGTTTCTTTATTAAGAGTTTTCCTGATATTTCCGTATTCCACACTGCCTTCCGCCGTAAGGCAGTTCATCTTGCAGTTATAGTAAAATGCAGTTTCTTTTTCTGCCCAGGGAGTTGCGATATATACAGCCTCCATGTCGGGCTCTCTTACGAGCAGATCTGCCTTAAAATCCTTCCTGGCCACCTTGTCAAAATCCTTAAAGTCGCATCGGATCCTGCGACCTTCCTTGGTACGTTCAAAGGTCATGTCAAGGCGCTTTGTTTTACAGCTTGCATAGCAATCCGACACCTTGGCTCCAAGTCCAAACTTACGCCCCTTAGGAAAAAGAACGAGTTCCGACTCAGTATGTTCGGTTGCGTTAACAAGGTCAATATAGGAAACGCTCAGCATTCCTATGTATCCCAGATCTGAAATGGTGAAAGCCACCGCGAATTCATCGGTGTTAAAAAGATAGTAGTCCCACTCTTTAATGCGGAACCAGGGAGCATGAATATTCTCCCGATTGTAAGACCATACGGGAGTCCTGGCCCAGCCGGGTTCAGAGATACGTCCATAGTCGTCAAGAAGAGATTGTACGGCTGTAACTTCGTGTTCCATAAGTAAGCCCTCCTAAACCGAATTATAACATAAGCCCTACTCAAAAATCAATTTGAGTAAGGCTTACATAATTTGGACAAGGGTTCGTCAAAACCCTGTGATCATGGACCTGACGGGAGTCGAACCCGTGTCCGAAAACCCATCCACTGCCCTTCTACGAGTGTAGTTTGTTTTTTGACATTCCCTCCGCCTGACGGGAACAAACACCCTGCAGGTTTAAGTAGCTTCATGATACGCCCGCCTGCTCAAAGCTTTGCAGGTGTCGTTTCTCACATAGTCGAAGCCGGACTCTTAATGTGTGAGTGCACTAAGGCCGACTGCCGCCATTTAGGCTGCGTATGCTAAATTATCTTCAGCGTTTAAATTTAATTTGGCCATTTGACGCATCGCCATGCGACTCGCTTCTTCAGCTTCAAAATCCCCGTCGAAACCTTAACAGGCCCTGTCATAGGAGGGGACCCAATTTACGATAATCCCTCTCCGGTTAATGATCCCCCTATTTACTTCAACTTAGCCCCTTTAAACTCCCTCTCAAGCTCTCTCTTTAAATCCTTCTTCGCCATGTCCTCGCGCTTGTCGTACAGTTTCTTACCTTTGCAAAGGCCAAACTGCAGCTTGGCGCGACCTTCTTTGAAGTATACCTCCAAAGGAACCAGAGTGTAACCCTTTTCTTTCACTTTCGTGTTAAGCTTAAGGATCTCAGACTTATGTAAAAGAAGTTTCTTGGGACGCATGGGGTCTTTGTTAAAGATATTCCCCATTTCATAAGGCGAAATGTGCATGCCGTAGGTGAAAACCTCACCGTTCTCGATACGGATGAAGGCTTCCTTCACCGAACACTTGCCAAGCCTTAAAGACTTAACCTCCGTACCGTGCAGCGCAAGCCCCGCCTCGTACTTTTCTTCCACGAAATAGTCGTGATATGCTTTTTTATTTGCCGCCACCAACTTGACGGGTTCCGACTTGCTCATAATAAACCTCTTAGCACCTTATGTAAATATAATAACACATTTTCATGCAAAAGAACATAAACTCGCGGTTTAAAAACTGCCTCGTCCGTTCTTGTAAAAATTGTGGGTGGGGCTGTTTTCCTCAAAATCCGCAATTATGAAGTCAACGGTTCTCTGGTAAATATCCACATCTCTTACCATAACTTTGATCTTCTGACCAAGCTTGTAGGTAATACCGGTACGTTCACCCGTGAGTTCATAGCCCGATTCGTTAAAGATATAGTAATCTCCCGTCAGACTGTTGATATGCACGAGGCCCTCGACCGTATTTTCAAGTTCCACGTATATTCCCCAGTTGGTAACACCGCTGATGACGCCCTCGTAGATATCACCAATGTGCTTTTCCATATATCTTGCTTTTTTAAGCTTGATGACCTCCCGCTCGCATTCGTCGGCTCTTCGCTCACTCTTACCCGATGAGTTTGCAACTTCCGGAAGGATCGCGGTATAATGCTCTATCTTATCATCCGTAAGCCTTCCCCTAAGGTCGTCTTTAATGATCCTGTGAATCTGAAGATCGGGATAGCGTCTGATGGGCGAAGTAAAATGCGTATAGTAATCGCAGGCAAGACCGAAGTGCCCCTTGCATTCCGGAGAATACTTGGCCTGCTGCATGCTTCGAAGCACCAGTCTGCTTATAAGGCCTTCAGCATCCGTTCCTTCGATCTTTGATAAAAGTTTCTGGAATTCCTTAGGATGGATCTCGCCCTTACCCTTGATGCTGTAACCAAAGTTTCTGATAAAAGTCTGGAGTTTTTTAAGCTTCTCCTCATCGGGATCCTCATGAACCCTGTAAAGGAAAGGAACTCCGCGCCAGTAATAATGCTCCGCTATTGTCTCATTGGCTGCTAACATGAAGCTTTCAATGAGTCTGGTGGCCTCGTTACGCTCATAGGGTTTGATCTCAACGGGCTCGCCGAATTTATCAAGAACGATCTTTGTTTCCGGGAAATCAAAGTCTATGGAACCTCTTCCTTCTCTCTTTCCTCGCAAAAGAAGGGACAGTTCATGCATGTTCATGATCATTTCCAGGATGTCTTTGTACTTGGCAGAAAGCTTTTTATCCCCTTCGATTATCTTGTTAACATCCGAATAGGTCATGCGATGTCTTGATTTGATAACGGATTCGCAGATCTTATAGTCCTTCATGTTTCCTTTTTTATCAAATCGCATGATACATGAAAGGGTCAGTCGCTCCTGTCCTTCATTAAGAGAACAGATTCCGTTTGAAAGAAGGTGCGGAAGCATGGGAACAACACGGTCTGCAAGATACACGCTCGTGCCCCGCTTTAATGCTTCCCTGTCAAGTGCCGAATTCTCCTGCACATAGTTGGCGACATCCGCTATATGAACTCCCAGCACATATTGATTGCCTTCGATCTCAAGGCTGACAGCATCGTCAAAATCCTTGGAATCATCGCCGTCTATGGTTATGGTAAGAAGGTCTCTGAAATCCTCCCTGCCTTCCATGTCCTTATCACTTACGGGCTTGGAAACCCTTATGGCCTGCTCCATAAGCTTTTCTTCAAAGGCCTCGGGTATTCCGTAAGCAAGGCAGATAGACAGAATATCAACTCCCGGATCGTTGGCGTGCCCTATAACTCGCACTATCTCGCCTTCGGGATTACGCCTTTTATCGCCATAGTCGGTTATCTTAACAACGACCTTACTGCCCATAACGGCGCCGTTACGCTTTTCACCCGGTATAAATATATCCTTGTCAAGCTTGGAATTATCAGGTATTACAAAGCCAAAATTCTTGCCCGCATCAAAGACTCCCACATAGTTATCACTGCAGCGCTCGATAATGCGAACGACCTTGGCTTCGCGCCGCTTGTCCTTGGCCGTGTAACCTGCTGCGGGTTCAATCTCCACCTTATCTCCGTGAAACGCCGTATTGTTAAGGCCTTCCGGGATAAAGAAATCACCGTCCACACCTTCAACCGTTACAAACCCGAAACCTCGCTGGTTACCGATATAGACTCCCTCCAGGCGTTCTTTTTCCTTCTTTTTGGAAGGATCCGCAATGGTGATCTTACCTCTCTTGGAAAGTTCAATCTTATCCTCCGATAAAAGTTCATCGATGATAATGTCAAACTCCGGTCTCTCATCTTCCGAAACCTGCATAAGGGTAGCAAGATCCTTACGCTTCATGGGGACATACATTTCGTCCTGAAGGAGTTCAAGTATTAATTTCTTACGTGTCTTTTTATTTTTCATATACTCCGAATAAAAAAACCACTCTGTAAAGAGTGGTTTCTTAAATGTTAAAACTTACTGATGTTAAGTATCGCCGCAAGTACCATAAAGGCTATTGCCAAGCCCTGCGTGAACTTCATGAGCATGCCTTCCATGGATTTGCCCTTGGCCTTGCCCCAGTATGTTTCGGCAGCTCCGCTGATGGCTCCGAGGCCTGCGGACTTACCTTCCTGCATAAGCACTACTATTAAAAGTGCAATAGAAACCAGAATAAATAAAATTGTTAATATAGTTCTTAAGACTGCCATATAATTGCCTCCCTAAAACTCATAGCAAAGGGTATATTACCACAGAAGATTGTACTTTTCAAGTATTATTTTACGATAAGGCTCTTGCCCGTCATTTCCTTAGGCTGTTCCTTGCCCATGCACTCGATAAGAGTGGGAACGATGTCTGCAAGGCATCCGCCCTCGCGAAGCTTAACATCACCGTAATTTACGAGTATAAAGGGAACGGGATTGGTGGTGTGTGCGGTGAAGGGCTCTCCTGTCTCGTAGTCGACCAGCTGTTCTGCATTACCGTGATCGGCACAGATAAAGAGAACTCCGTCATGCTCCTTGATAAGTCCTACGATCTCGCCAACGCATTTGTCGATCACTTCGATAGCTTCAACTGCAGCAGGTAACACACCTGTATGTCCAACCATGTCAGGGTTTGCAAAGTTACAGATGATCACATCATAGTATGCGCTTCCGTCATCATTCTTTTTGGCAATGGCCTCGCTTAACTTGTCACATACGGTGTAAGCGCTCATACGAGGCTTCTTGTCGTAGGTGGGAACGTATTTGGGAGAATTGACAAGGATACGATCCTCGTCTTTGTTGGGCTCTTCTACGCCGCCGTTGAAAAAGAAAGTAACGTGAGCGTATTTCTCTGTCTCAGCGATACGAGCCTGCTTCATTCCGTTAGCTGCAAGCCATTCACCAAAGGTATTGGTAAGTGAGATCTTGTGGAATGCAACGGATTTGTTGGGAATTGTAGGATCGTAATCCGTGAAGCATACATATTTAACATTAAGACGCTTTCTGTCAAATCCCTTAAAATCATCATCACAGAAAGCTCGGGTGATCTCTCTTGCTCTGTCGGGACGGAAGTTAAAGAAGATGATGGAATCTCCGTCCTTGATTGTTGCTACGGGTGCACCGTTCCTGTAAACAACAGTAGGTTTAACGAACTCGTCGGTCTCGCCTCTGTCATAGCTTTCCTGAATAGCCGCAACAGCGGAATCAGCCTTAAGTCCTTCACCCTTGGTAAGCGCATTGTAAGCGATCTCAACTCTGTCGTAGTTGTTATCTCTGTCCATAGCGTAGTAACGGCCGGAAACTACTGCGATCTCGCCAACGCCCAGTTCTCTCATCTTAGCTTCGAGCTGCTTTGCATATTCGATATCGCTTGAAGGAGGAGTATCACG
>JAILHY010000154.1 GCA_024695575.1 Lachnospiraceae bacterium | reverse complement strand
GTTATGTAAACCATACAACAAAGACTCCTCCGAAAAAGCAAGAGCCTCATTCCAATTACCCCTTGCTGTCTCGATCAAAGCAAGCTCATAGAAACCGCGTCCACGGAAATTACCGTCCCAGGTTGACTTGTAAAAGGCATCGAAGGCCCCGTCCGTATCTCCCATCTTTTTAAGTGAAAGACCAAGGTTAAAGAAAGGTTCGCAGTCGTAGGGATTGGGATTAAACATGGTTGCACGCTTCACAGCCCGCCGGAAATACACGGAACTATCCTTAAATCTTCCGTGAGAATAAAGAAGCTTTCCGTAGGCATTGTTAAGACGCATGTCGCCCGGATCCCTGTGAAGGCCTTCCTTGTAGTAATCCGCAGGCTTAAATGTTGCATGCCTGTACTGCTCAAGATGAGTTCCGCAAAGAAAGAGTTCGTCAAGAGTCTCGACCTCCGAAGGCTCTTTCATGGGCTTAGCCGGTTCCGGAACCACAGGTTCCACTTCTTTTACAGTGTATGCAAGGATCTCGTCCCCGCAGTATTCAACGGAAACACACGTCCCTGTAGCATAGGCATCAAAGCCGTCAAAACCAAGTGTTGCCGTTTCGGCGGTTCCAAGGTTAATCTCTCTGGAATCCGATCTGTTTCCTGCACCGTCAGTGACAGTCACCTTCAAAGGATTAATATAATTGCGTGAAGAATAAATGGTAACAACGGCCTTTCCATCAGAATTTTCAAGGTTTATCGCAAGATCCTTTGTGGCATTCTTGATTGCTCCCACTGCCTTGTAAGGCATGAAATACTGGGTAAAGGTCTTTTCTTCAAAGGGCTTAAGGAATGTAAAGTCCGGCTGATTATCCGTAAACACACCGGTCATGAGCTCAATATAGGGACCGTTTTCGTCAGTAAGATTTCTGTCCCAGGCGCGTCCGAAATCTCCGTTTCCCCATGTCCATTGCTTTTTCCCGGGGCTTACATGGTGATCTGCTACGTGTAGGAGCCCTGCATTCACCCCATCGTCATAGTTTCCTATGAAATCATAGTCCGAGTGATGTGCCATGTAGGATGTGGGCACGGGAATGTTTTTGTAACGCGAAATATCCGTGCCGGGGGCATAGTCTACCTTGTAGTAAACGCCCTTTGCAATGGGAAAAGAAGAAACATCGCGCTTTCCGTGATCGTAAACTGCGGTAACATCCGGCGGGAAGATGGATCTGGTGGTATCGCCGACAGCTACGGCAGGATTTGCCCACCAAAGGAAGGTCTTGGGCTCTTCCGTGGGGTTATAGACACGACCCTTTATCTCAAGATACGCTTTGTCAGGATATACGGTGAAGGCTGCAGTTCCCTTGGTGTGAAACATTTTCTCCGTTTCACCGACAGTACAGGTGACGGATCCGTCTCCGTTTTCTTTTACATAGTATTGAACAGGATCAAAGGTGGAAGGCCTGTGGTGCTGGGGCCAGTTAAACTCGATACCGCCCGAGATCCAGGGGCCTGCCAGACCCACAAGGGCAGGCTTGATAACCTCGTTATAATATACGGCATCATAGCCGTTTGTTTTGTCGTATAATCTCTGGATACGGCCGCCGATCTCCGGAAGGATCATCACAAGAATGTAGTCATTCTCAAGATACACGGCTGTGTATTCCTTATTCTTCTTCTCATCGGAAATAGACTCGCACACGGGATGCGGGTAAACTCTTCCGGAAGACCCCTGATATACCCTCTTTTCAAGGAACATGGGATTTTTGTTGTATTCGCCGATCTCATAGGTCGGGATCATGACCTTTTCCGTACGCGCAAACGCTCTGATCTGTGACACGACATAACTCCTTTCAAACTTTACTACTAAAACTATACTTCCAACGAAAGAAAAAAGCATTAGAATTAATTGCTTGAAAGTATAAAAATATTGCTCTATGATAAACCTATGAAAGAAAAATACCTTTCTTTTGCGGAAAATTCAGTCTGGGCAACTTATACTCCCGGCAGCACAACAGCCTTCTTTTCTCCTATAGTTACAGAGGCGGGGCACTTCTATGCGTTTCCGGACTATTGTGTTATGAGAGAGCATCATGAAAGCTGTCTGCTGCTTTATACCCTAAACGGAAACGGCAAGATCACGCTTCCCTCTCAGACTTTTGTGCTATCACCCGGATCCTTTTGCGTTATAGACTGTAATATTCCGCACAGATATGAAAGTTATGAGCAAAATTGGGAATTCTTGTGGATGCATATGGCCGGTCCCGGTATAAGGGAAATGTATAATGCGGTCTTTCCCGAGCCTTTTTCGGAACTTAACGATAAATACAGGGATGCTTTTACAGAAGCCTTTGACAGCCTTTTAGAGACAATGAGCCTTGGCGATACCATCAGTTTCCTTAAGATCCAGAATCTCACATCAAGCATTTTGTACTATACAGGCCTTTCGCTTTACGGTGATAAGGCAGAAAGTCCTGATTCACTGCCTGCAAGATGTGCCCGTCTCATTGACAGCCGATACGGCCGGAAACTGACGATAGATGAAATTGCGGATGAACTCCACGTTTCAAAATATCATCTGATCCGAACATTTAAAAGGGCCATGGGAATACCGCCCTACAGTTACCTGACAATGCGCAGGATATCAAAGGCAAAAGAAAAACTTGTATTTACAAACGATCCAATCGCGGAGATAGCCGAAAAATGCGGTTTCAACGATTGCGCCGGCTTCATCTCCTGCTTTAAGCAAAGAACAGGTCAGACACCGTTACAATACAGAAAAGGATTTAAACTATAATGAAAAGAAACCTTGATTTTGAAGATATTTCAGATGGAAAGAGATATAGCTGCGACTCCCAGGCTCCAGTTGGAACTCACGGGTGCAGCGGGTGTTGTGAATGCTGTAAGAATACAGAAGATACCATCTTTTTAGATGCATATGATTTCTATTCACTTCAAAAAGCAACAGGAAAGACCTTCGAAACGCTGATGAATGAAGGTGTTATCAATCTTCAGGTTTCAGAAGGCCTTATCGTGCCTTATCTTATGAAAAAAGGAAATGGATCCTGCATATTCCTATCAGAAAACGAACGTTGTAATATCCACGAATACCGTCCCGGATTCTGCCGTATGTTTCCTTTGGGACGCATATGGAACGATGATGGAAGCTTTGACTATTTCCTGCAGGTTCATGAGTGTCCCGTCAGTGACAAAGAACTCGTAACCGTTAAGGACTGGATAGGAATCCCGTCATTTCACAAATATGAGAAATTCGTGATCAAATGGCATGAGCTCTGCAATGCTATTAAGTTGTATGCGCTTAAGCCGAATCATGAGCATGTGGTGAAGTCCTGTAATATGCAGTTGCTGAACCGGTTCTTTGTGGAGCCGTATGATACAAGTAAGGATTTCTATGAACAGTTTTGGGCTAGGTAATGATTGAATAATACGCTTTCCATACAGCAAATAGCGATTTGCTGTTTTGTTCGCTTACTCTACTCTATAGAGATACCAGTCGTCAAGTGTGCCCCATGCTCCTGCACCTGCGTTAATCGACACGCCCACAGTGATCTTTTCACCTTTACTAGCCTTCACACCCGTCACTTTCGGGTTCTTCCAGTTGATCCAGCCATCTACCGAGAAATCGGTCTTCTTAACGGCATCCCCAACCTGTACAAAAATGTTCATTTTAGGTGAAGCTCCGGAGTCACCGCCCTGCGCATACAGGGAAAATGCATAGGTTCCATCTTCGGGAGCCTCTATTGTCTGAGTTGCCACAAAGCCTACTTCATTGCTGCTCCAGTAATGCATAGCCCACTCTCCGGTCTTGGCATCACTTTCTTTCTGCTGATAATCACCGCAGTTTCCGTCGATCACGTACATACTACGGTCAGAATCCTCAAAGCTTCCGTTCTGAAGCAGATTCACACTCTCAACCTTAACGATACACCTGGCGGGATAACCGTCTTCAAAGGAACCGTTTACAGTATATTCGCCCTGTTTAGAAAGATTAACCTTATCTAAATCAGCCTGATCCCAGATAACCTTAGCCTCACCATTCTTACTCCTGTCATTAAAATGAGCCATACAAGTCTCAGGCATTTTAAGTTCAGATCCCGGTGTTATGTTAACCTCTGCATCATCTGCAAAGTCAACGCTCAATGGCGCTGTTGCGCCGTTCTTCAGATATTTATAGGTAAACAAAGAAGGAAGTGCCCTTCCGTCAAAGTCAAACCAGGCCTGATTATCCCAGGAGGATCCGCCATAATATCTTCCGGCATCATTAGGATCGTATGAGCCGGCGTAGCTTGTAGCCCAACCGGATCCAAGTTCCTCCCAGGCCTTTTTGTTGGCTTCAAGTATCTCTCCCGCTCCCTGTTTAGATGGATCATAATGATTTACAGGGATCCATGCGGGTTCCCAGTAAAATACTCCCAGTCCGCCTGCATTTACAACAGCCTCACATACGTCCCGAACTGAATTTACCTGACTTTGAGCAGTTGCTGCATAATCCTTCTGAAGATCCTTGGTGCTGACGGAATTGCCTGTACCGTCTCCGTCTGCTGTAGTAAACATATACGAAGTCTCTGCTACCAGCACATCCTTGCCATAGTCAGCCTTTATCTTTTTCATAAGGGAAGTTAGATTTTCAAGGCTTCCGTGCCAGAAAGGATAATAGGATAAAGCAAGGATATCGTAATCAACCTCATTTGTCTTAAATTTGTTGACACGATCTAAAATTCCATCAGGATTCTCCGGATTGGTCAAATGTGCGATAAGGCTGATATCAAGGCCCCGTTCTTCCGATATCTCACGGACAGCCTTTGCTCCTCCGTTCATGATAAGTGCCATGAAGCTTACCTGTTTTTCTCCGGATAGGCCGCCTGTAATCTCATTTCCAAGGGAAACAAGCCCAACATCGGCTCCTGCATCCAAAATGGTCTTCATGGATTCAATGGTAAATTCGTAGGCCTTATCAGCTTTATCGTGTATATCTAGGCCCTTCCAGGCTTTCGGAACCATCTGCTTACCGGGATCAGCCCAGAAATCGGAATAATGGAAATCAACATACAATTTCATCCCGTATTCTGCAGCGCGTTTTCCAAGTTCTGCCGCTGTTTCTGCCGTACAGTTTCCGCCGCCGTATCCGTGTCCATCCGCATCAAAAGGATCGTTCCAGACACGTACGCGGATATAATTAACTCCACCGTCAGACAGGAGTTTAAAGAGATCCTCTTTTTTTCCGTCCTTGTCGTAATACTCAACGCCGCTTGCTTCTTCCGCAAGTAAAGAAGAAATATCTACGCCGCAATAAAAATCGTCAGCGATACCTTCTATCTTATCTACAAAGATATCGGTTTCCGCCGGGGAATCCGCAAATTTACATGTTACGGGGTTAGAAACAATCTTTTCCACGTTTTCGTTTCCTTCTTTTGCTTCCGATAATGTATTTGTATCAGAAACAGAACTAGCGGCGGAGTTTCCCCCGCCGCAGCCTATAGTCATCATCGTGATCAAGCAAATAGCTATTATTCTTTTCTTTTTCATAAACTATCCTTTTACCGAACCGCCTGTTACGCCCTCAACGTAGTAACGCTGCAGGAACAGGAACAGTAATGTGATGGGCACAGCCACCAGTACTCCTCCCGCACAGAACAGTGTGTATTTAT
>JAILHY010000144.1 GCA_024695575.1 Lachnospiraceae bacterium | reverse complement strand
AGAGGCGGCAGCAAAAGGATTCCCAGGAAGAACATTAAGGACTTCCTTGGAAAGCCCATAATTGCATATTCAATCGAGGCAGCTCTTAATTCCGGAGTATTTGATGAAGTCATGGTTTCAACCGATGACGCCGAAATTGCTGAAATAGCTAAGAGATACGGCGCAGCAATTCCTTTTATGAGGAGTGAAAAGACCAGCAACGATTTTGCGACTTCAGCAGATGTTATACAGGAAGTCCTGGATAATTATGAGAACAGGGGCGAAAGATTTGATATAATATGCTGCATTTACCCTACCGCTCCCTTTATCACGGCAGCCAAGTTAAAAGATTCCATGACTCAGTTCAAGGAATCGGATGCGGATTCTTTGGTTCCGGTTGTGAAATTTGATTTTCCGCCCCAGAGAGGATTTGTGGTAAAGGATGGCCTGATTTCCTTTAAGTACCCTGAATTTGCTCTTTCACGAAGTCAGGATCTTGAACCTATGTATCATGACTGTGGACAGTTCTATATTCTTAAATCGGTTTCTTTTGCAAAAGAAAAGAAAATGGTGATGTCCAGAACAGTTCCTTATATTATTCCCGAAACCGAAGTACAGGACATAGATAACGAATCTGACTGGATAATAGCCGAGGAGAAATATAAAAGACTTATTGCGGAAGGTAAACAATAGTGTTTCGTTTATTTGACAAGATCAACAATAATGAAGTCTATGTAATTGCGGAAATGAGTGCCAATCATGGCGGAAGTCTGGAGAATGCGCTTACCATTGTAAGGGAGGCCGCCAAGGCAGGGGCGGATTGTCTTAAGATTCAGACATATACAGCAGACAGTCTGACCATAGACTGCGATAATGAATTGTTCAAGATCAAAGGCGGGCTCTGGGACGGATACAAGCTCTATGATCTTTACAAAGAAGCCGGAACTCCCTATGAGTGGCACAAAGCAATTAAGGATGAATGTGATAAATGTGGCATTGATTTTCTTTCCACTCCATTTGATAAAGAAGGAGTGGATTTTCTTGAAAATCTTGGCGCGGAAGCATATAAGATAGCAAGTTTTGAGCTCGTGCATCTGCCGCTAGTAGAATATGCGGCTTCAAAGGGTAAGCCAATGATCATTTCCACAGGCATGGCTTCGCCGGAAGAGATAGAAGATGCCGTGAACGCTTGTAAAAAGATAGGAAATGACAAAATAGTTCTTCTTAAATGCTGCAGTGAATATCCTGCACCCTGGAATGATATGCACCTTGGAAACATTCCTGATATGAAAGCACGATTTGACCTTCCAATCGGACTTTCGGATCACAGCGAGGGAAGTCTCGGAGCAGTTGTGGGCGTGTCTCTTGGTGCCTGTGTGATTGAGAAGCATGTTAAGCTTGAAGGCGTTGAAAGTGCAGACAGCAAGTTCAGTATGAATCTGGAAGACTTCGCCGCAATGGTCAAAGATGTTCGGAATGCCAAGATTATGGCAGCCGGACCTATATATGAACTGACTGAAAATGAAAAGGCATCCACTGCCTTCAGGCGAAGCCTGTTTGCAATTAAGGATGTTAAAGCCGGAGATGTTTTTTCGGAGGATAATCTTGGTATAATCCGACCCGGATACGGTGTTCTTCCGAAGGAAATCTATAATCTTATCGGAAGAAAGGCTACAGTGGAAATACACCGCGGACAACCCATTACTAAAGAAATTCTTGATGGATGCGCAAATGACTGAAATATCACTTAGAAGTGTAACAGAAGCCGACAGGAAGCTGCTTTTTGACTGGGCAAATGACCGGGAAGTGCGAAAGAATTCTTTTTCCACACAGGAGATTACTTGGGAGGAGCATTGCGCGTGGTTTGCAAGGATCATGAGTGATGAAAATGTCCTTCAGTATGTTATGGAGGAAGAAGGAAAGGCAGCCGGGCAGATAAGATTCGCTATCAAGGACGATACAGCAGAAATCAGTTACAGCATTGCCGGCGAATACAGAGGCAGAGGACTTGCGAAGCGGATGGTTAAGCTTGGAATGGAAAAGGCCGTATCCGAAAGACCAAAGATTACCGAGTTTACAGCCAGAGTCAAGCCTGAAAATGTGATTTCCTCAAAGGTCTTTTGTACACTTGGATTTGACGAGAATGAGAGAGGAACCTTTACTTATTATCCCGGGAGGTAAGGCAGTTGATCCTGTTTAGAGCAGACGGCAATAAAGAGATCGGAAGCGGGCATGTTATGAGATGCCTGTCTATTGCTGATGCACTAAGTGACGCAGGTGTCAAATCTTCTTTTGTAACTGCAGACAGCTCTATGACAGGTGTAATTGAGGCAAGGGGTTATTCCTGTCAGGTTCTTCACAGCGACTATAAAGACATGAACGGTGAGCTTGATGTTTTGCTGAGATTAACTTCTTTTGCTACGGCATCGGGCCTGATCATAGACAGCTATTATGCTACAAATCAATATTTAAGTATTTTGTCCGGTGAGAAAAAAACCGCCTACATCGATGACTATCCGGTCAACAGGCCTGTTAATGCCATAATCAATTACAATATTTACGCGGATAAGAGCGAGTATTCCAACGGTATAGGTTCTCCGGGACAGAAACTGATCCTCGGACCGGGGTTTGCACCTCTTCGAAGGGAATTTCAGAATCTCAAGGCTTCAGAGATCAAGGACAAGGCAAAAGAAATTCTTTTTCTTGCAGGGGGATCTGATCCGGAGCATGCGGCGCTTAATTTCGCCGGGGAGACAGCGTCTCATGAGGACAGTCTTCACTATGTCATAGTCACGGGCGCTATGTCCGGAGACCATCAGGCGGTGAAAGAAATAGCTGACAGATCCGCGGGTCGCATAGAAGTTAGGAATAACGTAACTGAAATGAGGGAATTAATGTGCGCATCGGACATGGCTGTGTCTGCCGCAGGGAGCACATTGTACGAACTCTGCGCCTGTCATGTTCCTGTCATAAACTATGTGCTGGCAGATAACCAAAGGCTTGTTGCAGAGGGCTTTGCCGACAAAGGCGCCATGATATTTGCGGGGGATGTGCGCAAAGATACGAGTTTTTACTCACGCCTGTACACTCTTATCAAAGAGCTTTCTAGTGATAAAGAAAAACGTACGCAGCTTTCGCAAAAAGCAGGAGAGCTGGTAGACGGAAGCGGTGCCAAAAGACTTATACAAGAACTGAACGGAGTACTGTTTTAATAATGAAAAACGGCAGAATCTACGTGTGTCACACGTTTTATCATGTATATATTTCATTTCTAAAAGAATTTGTGCGTCCTGAGTCCGAGCGTGGCAATGCGACCATGATTCTTAGTTTAATGTCAAATGAATGGGGAGACATAAAGGACAGGATCATACCATCAGGTGTCTTTAAAGAAGTTTATGAGTTCGACGAAAAGAGGGAAACTGATTTTCCGGAATTGGCAAAGTATAAAAAGAACCGCGGGAACATTATTCTGAATATGATCCCCAGGTTTGTCTTTACTTATAAATTCGCGAAACTTCAGGAAAAGTACGTTCCTGTAGATTTTCGTAGTTACGATGATGTCTATGTTTTCTGCGATACTGATCCCATAGGTCTTTATCTTAACAAGAAACGGATTAAATATCATTCATTGGAGGACGGTCTAAATTACTTAAGCCGCGGGATACCGGCAAAGAGAGACAACAGCTCTTTCTTTTGGCTTAAGAAATTCATGAGCATGAAGCTTAACCTGATATTCATGCAGGACGGATACAGCAAATACTGCACGGATATGGAGGTTAACGATCTTTCGCTTGTGGATGATGATCTGAATAAGTATATTGAGGTGCCGCGTAAGGCGATCGAAGATTCACTTACAGAGAGCCAGAAGCAGACACTGATCCGGGTATTTGTAAAGGATATGGACAGGATGACTTCGGAGATCAAGAAGACCGAAGGAAGCAGAGATAATATCCTGATACTGACGGAGCCTCTTTGCAAAGATCTGAATATGCGGGAGAAACTCTTTAGGGATCTGATCGATGAGTACAGCAGGGAGGGAAGGGTTTTCCTTAAGATTCATCCCAGAGATGAGCTGGATTATGCGGCCAGATTTTCCGACGTGTTCCGTTTTGATAAAACAGTGCCCATGGAGATACTCAATTTCTTTTCCGAGGTGCGTTTTAAAAAGGTCGTGGCAGTATTTACGCAGCTTGGCAGCATTAATTATGCGGACGAGAAAGTGTACCTTGGCAAGAAGTTCATGGACAAATACGAAGACCCTTCGATACATGCCCACATAAAGGAATAAAAGTATGAAGCTATCCATAATCGTCCCCGTATACAACATGGCGGGGGATAATAAGCTTTCTTTTTGTCTGGATTCATTGGTGGCGCAGACGATCGGGGATTATGAGATAATCGCGGTGAATGATGCGTCCACCGACAACTCTCTGGAAGTGCTTCGAAGCTACGAAGCCAAGTATCCGGATAAGGTTAGGGTCATAGACGGCAAAATAAACAGGCATCAGGGCGGAGCCAGGAATGAAGGCATAAAGGCTGCGGCCGGCGAATGGATCGGATTTATCGACTCCGATGACTGGATCACGCCGGATTACTACGAGAAACTTATTTCCAAGGGCGAGGAAACCGGAGCCGACGTGGTGGGCTGCGGATATACCATCGTTCACAGCCATACCTTTGAAAAAGGAAAAGAAATAAGAGATATCCTTCCCGAACAGACGGGCATCCAGACTCCGGAGCGAAAGAAGCTTTTTCTTGCGCATAACGGCAGCATGGTCATGAAGGTGTACAGGGCTTCGCTTATCAGGGAAAATGAGCTTTCTTTTCCAGAGAACATATTCTATGAAGATAACTGCGCAGGACCTGTCTGGGCCATGTGTTTCAAGCACTTTGAGTACGTGGACGAGAGCATGTACTACTATTACCAGCACGGAGCATCTACCATTCACACGATCACGGCGGCGCGCTGCAACGACCGGGTCACGGCAGCGGAAATGATGCTTGAGGAAATGCGGGCCAGGGGATTTCTGGCAGATTACAGGACCGAGATAGAAAGCGCCTTCATCACTTCCTTTTTCATAAACACGTTATTCTCTTATATGCGCATGAAAAAAGGAAGAAAGCTTTCTTTTGTCAAACATCTGAGAGACCGGATGCTTGAGGAGTTTCCGGAATTTAGAAACAACCCCGAATACAAGGACAGAACAGACGAAGAACAGCGAAAATACGCGGATATTCTGATCAAAAGTCCATTATGGTTTTTCGTGCAATATTCCCTTTTATGGAAATACAGAGACCTAAAGGCATCCCGACATTAAAATACAGCTCATAATATGCTCTTTGTTTCCTTGACACACGGATTAGGTAGGAAGTAATATAAGATAGTAATTGGATGGAGTATATTAATGAGCAGAAGATATAACAGACACGACAGAAATAAAATTGGCTGGATCATTTTCATAATATTCATTCTTACGTCTATCGGCGGTATTGGCAAAGCAGTCATTGGATTAGGTGCATTTCTCGTAGTCATTGCCATAGCGATAGCGCTGATCGCCAAGGTTCTTAACAGTAGCGGCGGTTACACGGAGGTCAAAAAGGACAATCGTCCCAACCAGAATCCTTACAGCGCAAAGATGAATAAGGACGATAAGAGCGTATCCCTTAACGTGGATATTGATACTAACCGCGCAGAGGGCGATAAGATCAGGATTCAGAGTTCGAATACACAGACCGAAGCACCCAAGGCTCAGGCAGCACCCGCACCTGCAAAGCCTGCAAGGCAGTCCACAGGCGACAAGGATATCGACAAGATGATCGAGGACAAGGATGCAGCCATTGCGGAGATGCACAGATTAAACGCAAGCATCAAAGATCCCACTCTTTCGGATCAGATAGAGCATTTGGAGGCAGTTACCGACAAGATCGTAAGTTATGTGGTAGCTCATCCCAAGAAAAAGAAACAGGTTACAAAGTTCTTCAGTTACTACCTTCCCACCACCCTTAAACTCCTGAACGCTTATGACAGGATGGACGAGGCGGGAATATCCGGAACCAACATCGACGGAACCAAGGGTAAGGTCGAGGAGATGATGGGTACCGCACTGAATGCTTTTGATAAACAGCTCGACGCATTGTTCGCAGAGGAAGCGCTGGACGTTACAACAGATATTTCCGTTATGGAGAACATGCTGAAGGCCGAAGGTCTTATGGACGACGAACTTATGAACGAAGCCAAGGAATTGGTTAAATCATATCAAGAATAGATATTGGAGGGAAAGAAATGGCAGAAAGCAACTACACACCCAGCCTTACACTGGATCCCAGCGGAGCAACCGAAGCAGTTCCCGCAGCGCCTGAGCTTACTTTGACTCTTGAGCCTACACAGGATGCAGCATCCCAGGCCGAAGCAGAGGCCAAGAAAAAGGAAGAAGAAAGAAATGCAAATGCAGTTGAATTAAACGATGACCTTCTTTCTCCCGAGGAAAAGAAAGTTGTTGAGGAATTCGCAAGCAAGATCGACGTTCGCGATTCCAACATGGTTATGCAGTACGGTGCAGCCGCTCAGAAGAACATCGCTGATTTCTCCGAGGCAGCACTTAACAACGTTCGTACCAAGGATCTTGGTTCCATCGGTGAGGACCTTTCAGCTTTGGTAGTTACTCTTAAGAACGTGGGCGTTCCCGAGAAGAAGGGTATCGGCGGATTTTTCCAGAAAAAGAAAGCTGAAGCAGAGTCACTTGTTGCAAGCTATTCAAAGGCTGAGACAAACGTAGATAAGATCGTTAAGCAGTTAGAGAGTCATCAGCTCGTACTTATGAAGGACATTGCGATGTTCGATCAGATGTACGACCTTAATACCAAGTATTACAAAGAACTGACCATGTACATCCTTGCAGGTAAGAAACGTCTTGCAGATGTACGTGCTCATGAACTCGAAGATCTTCGTAAGAAGGCCGAGGAGACCGGTGCGCAGGAAGATGCACAGGCATACAACGATTTCGCAAACCTTTGCAATCGTTTCGAAAAGAAGCTTCATGACCTTGAGCTTACCCGTATGATCAGTATTCAGATGGGACCTCAGACCAGACTCCTTCAGAACAACGATACTCAGATGCTCGAGAAGATCCAGTCTTCCCTCATCAATACCATTCCGCTTTGGAAGAGCCAGATCGTTCTTGCTCTTGGTATCGAGCACGGCAAGCAGGCTACAGAGGCTCAGTCAGCTGTTACCCAGATGACCAATGACCTTCTTAAGAAGAATGCGGACACACTCAAGATGGCTACCATCGCAACCGCCAAGGAAGCAGAGCGCAGTGTCGTAGACATCGAGACCTTACAGCACACCAACGAGCAGCTTATTTCTACTCTGGACGAAGTAATGAAAATCCAGACCGAAGGCGCTCAGAAGCGTAAGGAAGCCGAGGCAGAACTTGGCAGGATCGAAGGCGAACTCAAGAAGAAACTCCTGGAAGTTCGAAGCGGTATCAAGTAAATATAAATCCCTTAAGGGAGAAAGCACATTCGCTGTCAAAGATCAGGGTGATCGTTTTGGTCCCCCTGATCTTTTTATTTAGTTTAAAGGTATTGGTCTGATATACGTTGTAGATTGATTTGGCCTCGTAAGTCCCGCTAAACACGGTTGTTCCGGTTTCGAAATCACCCTCAAGGATCTCAACCGGCATTTCTTCTTTGAAAGTAAAAATGGGTATGGTGATCTCGTCGGAACCATCCATTCCGAAATCAAGATTATCAAAGGTAATATAGGCACGTTTTCCTTCTTTTACAAAAACACCGCCCTCGAAACTTAAGGTAGAATCGCCTGAGTGGATGGAGGCGTATTCACACCCGGGAACGAAGGAATATGGATTGCGAAGGGCCTTACCAAGGCCTGAAATGCTGTATGTGAGTTCGGATAATACCTTCGGAACCTGAACCTTGTCGGAAGAATTGTCATATGCGTAGGCAGTCAGGCGGAAATTACCGTCACCGATGGCGCGAATTCTGATTGTACCGGAATTGCTTGATTTACTGTTCTCGCCCGGATCATCAGCGACAAGATCAGCGAAATTAGCTTCTACCCCGTTCTCTGTGAGAGCCTTAAAGAC
Organism: Lachnospiraceae bacterium; assembly: GCA_024695575.1. GTDB lineage: Bacteria > Bacillota > Clostridia > Lachnospirales > Lachnospiraceae > UBA1258. The sequence goes on along the minus strand of JAILHY010000144.1, from coordinate 17,485 downwards.
AAGAAGGCCGTAATCTGCGTATTCGGGATAGATTCTGTATTCAACACGAGCCTCCCTGCAGTCGGGTCCAAGATTGTGAGAATCAGTGGAAGAAAGGACAATCTTTCGAACGGGTATCCTATCAGGGTCGGAATTTGCTTCACGGGTGGGATTATATGTTAAAACGTTTCCTTCAGGAGATGATTCTGCCGAGTGGCATATCACCTCCGCACCGGTAAGCCCTTCGGATTCAAACTTCACGCGAATCTCACCTTCACCGGTAGCAGCGATGATCGCAAGCATCCGTCCGGAAAACAGCCGTCTGGAATTTCCTTTATATTCGTCGAAATCGGTGGAATCTCCGTTATCAACTCCCATAAGTATGCCCGGGCCTTCAAGAGTAACCTTTACGCGGTTACGGGCATTGGCAACGAAATTTCCTTCTTTGTCAATTGAGGACACTTCAATAAACACAAGATCTTCGCCGTCAGCTTTAATGGTTTCTTTGTCAGGAAGAGCGCAAAGCGCTACGGGATCCGTAAAAGAACGGGTCGAATCCACGGCTACAACCGTACCGTCTTCAAGAGAGGCATTGACTTTCAGCTCGCCGGGAGCATATTTAAGTACCCAGTGCCCGCACATTCGCTCACCGTGGGCGTGGTCAATGAACTGCCGCCCTTGAGACTTTCCGTTAAAGAATAGTTCCACGTATGGGGCATTTGAGTAGGCAAGTATGTCTATCTCCTGGCCTTCGTTAAAGTCCCAGTAAGGAAGCAGATGCACCATGGGAGCGACGTTGACATCCGTCCACTCCGCCTGATAGTGATAAAAGCTGTCCTTCTTAAAGCCGGCGGTGTCAACCTGGCCGAAGTAGGAATTGCGGCATCCCATGGCATCGTAGGGAGTAGGCTCGCCTATATAATCCCATCCTGTCCACAAGAACTGTCCCCAGGCAAAGCCCCTGTCCCGGTGCATTCCGATGACATAGTCCACATTCTTTGCGCCCCAGTTGGTGGTGCAGTTGTCAAGGGATGAACACTGCCCGTCCTCGTGGGTCAAAAGCCTGTTAGAAAAAGGAAAATGATAGATACCGCGGGACTGAAGGGTAGAGGCCGTCTCGCTTCCGAATATCTTCCAGGCAGGATGTTCTTTGTGGTGCTTGTCATAGAAATGTTCCCCGTAGTTATAGCCGGTGAGGTCCAGTTCATCTGCGATCTTATGAGCCCATTCACTGTACATTCCATTTGAAGCTATGGTAATAAATGCGTTGTGTCTTCTGTCATGTTTCTTTATTTCGTCCCGTAAGTTCTTTGCGATCTTAAGACCTTTTTCCTCGGTGGAATCGGAGATCTCGTTTCCTATGCCCCAAAGAAAGAGACAGGGGCGGTTTCGATCCCGTCTTATCCAGCTTGCAACGTCCTGCCGGTACCAATCGTCAAACCAGGTGGCATAATCGTGCTCGGTCTTATGGTTTTCCCACATGTCGAAGGCTTCATCGTAAACAAGAAAGCCCATTTCATCGCAAAGATCCAGAAGTTCCGTAGAGGGCATGTTATGGGAAGTGCGGATGGCATTTACTCCCATTTCCTGCATGCTCATGAGTTGTCTCCTAAGAGCGGTTTTATTAACTGCGGAACCAAGAGCGCCAAGGTCATGGTGCATGCACACACCCTGGATCTTAAGGCTTTGCCCGTTTAAAAAGAAACCTATATCCGCATCAAATTCCAGAATCTCAAAACCGACACGCGTGTCGACACTGTCAACCACGGTCTCGCCGTCGCAAAGCTCGGTGCGGAGGTTATAGAAATAGGGATCTTTAACGTCCCATAAACGAGGGGATATGATATGAAGCGTATCATTGTTTTCCGGGTGAGGAATGACAGACTGAGTATTAGATACCTTGGCTCCGGAATTATCCAACAGTGTATTTCTTACTGAGTATTTCCCGGTTACTTTCGTAACCGTTTCCGTATCGATGGTGAGGTTGAAGTCTTCTCCTTCTTTTTCCATGGATACGTATATACCGTCCAGGGGAATGTAGGCAGGCCCGAAGTCATAGAAAAGAATCTTTCGATAAATACCTGCTCCCGAATACCAGCGGGTGTTCGGAGACAGATAGGTACACTTTACGCAGAGAACGTTCTCACCGTCAACAAGGTGATCGGTAAGATCGACATCGAAGGTAGAATACCCGTATTTCCAGGTGAATATAAGGTTTCCGTTCAAATAAATTTCGGAATCCATATAAACTCCTTCAAATCGGATAATATATGTGTGATCTTTTGCGGCATGTAAAAAGAAGGTCTTACGATAGAACCCGAAAGAATCCCTGTAAAGGTCCGAAGAATGCCAGATCTGCCAGTCATGGGGGATGGTTACGGGATAAAGATCTTTCGAGTCAAACATATCCGAAACGGGAGTGTCAACAGGGAACTCGGCGAAAGACCATCCGTCGGTAAAAAGTGCATCGCGCATAATAACCTCCGATTTAAAGAAATTGACTGAGAAATTAAAAAAACATTAAGTAATTATAGCACGATTTACCCTTGTTTTTAACAGCCTAATCATATAAAGTAAGACTGTGTAAAGTATACGGGGTCTATGGACGGGACATGAAAGTTAAGCAAGTCAGTGAGTTAAAGAAACGTAACAATCGCCGCAAGCTCAGTGCGGTGCTTTTTATGATGCCGAGTCTTCTCGGTGTATTTGTGTTTTTTATCCTGCCGTTCTTTGTGGTTATCTATTATTCAATGGTTGACAACCCCATCTCCGCCAGTTTCGCAGGTTTTGATAACTTTGTCAGAGTTTTCGGAAATGCGGCCTTTAAGAGAGCCGGTAAGAATACTTTGCAGTTTTCTTTTATCGCCATGCCTCTTTCGGTGTTGTTATCATTACTACTTGCCATAATGCTTGACCGAAAGATCCCATTAAGGAGCCAGTTCAGAACGGCTTTTCTTACCCCCATGATGGTGCCCGTTGCATCCATAGTGTTGATCGTTCAGGTAATGTTTCACTATAACGGTGCGGTGAACAATTTCTTTGCGAACTTTGGCGTGCCCAAGACAGACTGGCTTAAGTCGGATTACGCTCAGGTAGTTATTATCTTCCTGTTTCTCTGGAAGAACTTGGGATACAACATGATCCTGTTTCTTTCAGCATTAGAGGCCATCCCCAGAGACATACTGGAAGTTGCCTACATGGAGAATGCAAGTCCCTTGCAGATATTCTGGATGATAAAGATCAGGTATCTTTCTCCTACCATTTTGTTTGTTACTATTCTTTCTTTGATAAACTCCTTTAAGGTTTTCAGAGAGATATACCTGCTTACAAGCGACCACCCCGTGGGGTCGATATACATGCTTCAGCATTTTATGAACAACACCTTCAAGGACCTTGATTATCAGAAACTCTCGGCAGCAGCCATAATCATGTCTTTGGTGATGATAGTTATAATCGGAGCTCTGTTCCTTGTTGAGAACCGCTTCGGAAAGGACGTGGAAGAATGAAAAGATTCAAGACACTGTCCGCGAGGCGTCGTAAGGAACTTATCCATATTTGCGTAACAACGCTTTTTGCTGTTATATTTGCGGCTATATTTTTGACGCCTATCATCCTTACCATAACCAATTCCTTCATGGCTCAATCCGAGATCAACGCCAACTACGGTGCGATCTTTGCCAAGAACGAAAAGGGCGGCAAGGTTTTCATATCGGAGATAGTTAACCTTAAATTCATACCGGACATGATCTCATTCAGCCAGTATGTAACGGTTTTACTTAAGAGCCCGGCTTACCTGATCAAATTCTGGAATTCGGTGATCCTGGTGCTTCCGATACTGTTTTTCCAGCTGGCTGTGGCGGTATTTGCTTCCTATGGCTTTATGCGGGCAAAGGGTAAGCTAAAAGAAATCGTATTCTTTTCCTACATAATCCTGATGCTCATGCCCTATCAGGTTACGCTGGTACCAAACTACCTGGTTTCCACCTGGTTACATCTCATAGATACGCGCTGGGCCATATGGCTTCCAGGCATTGCATCACCCTTTGCGGTGTATCTGCTTACCAAATTCATGAGGAGGATCCCTTCTTCCTACATCGAAGCCGCACAGATAGACGGTGCGGGAGAATGGCAGATATTCAGCAGGATTGCTTTTCCCATATGCAAGACCTGCCTGTTTTCCGTAGCGATCCTTGTATTTATAGATTACTGGAACATGGTTGAGCAGCCCCTTATCCTGCTTTCGGATTCGGAGATGCACCCCTTGAGCGTGTTCCTGTCAGAAGTCAATTCCAACGAGACCGGACTGGCCTTCGCGCTGGCAACGATCTATATGGTTCCTGGCCTTTTGATCTTCCTGTACGGGGAAGAATATCTGGTTGAAGGTATCATGTATCAGGGCGGCGTTAAGGGCTAAGAAATAGGAGAGAGAAATGAACGAGAAATCAACTAAAAAGAAAGACCTGATCAAAAATATAGCCATTATTTTCCTGGCGGTACTCCTGGTGTTGACCTTCTGTTCCAATACCATAATGAACTACTCGCTTCCGGAGGTTGCGGCTCAGTACTGCATGTCGGGTTCCATTACCAACAAAGTAAGGGGAACGGGATATATTGAGTCCGAAGATCCATACAAGGTTGTATTTAAGCAGCAGGACAGAACCGTTGACTCTGTTTCGGTCCGTAAGGGTGACGAGGTTCAGAAGGGCGATACTCTTTACGTTCTTGAAGAGGGAGAGAGCGATCAGTTAAAAGAAGCCAGAAAAGCCCTCGAAGAAGCCAAGGCAGAGTACGAGGAATACATTATTACCAATCACATTTCCACTACCATTACCGATTCTGTTAAAGACGGATCGGCGGGAGAACTTGAAAATAACCAGACTGCAATAGCGGCAGCCGAAAAGAAACTTGAAAACTTTAAGGCAGCATACGAAAAGCTTTCCGAAGAAAGTAGCATGTTTACAAACGGTACTGCTGCAAGCTATGAAGAATACAAGACACTTGATGAGGTCCAGACAGGGCTCGAACAGTGGGAAAAGCAGCTCACACTCAGCAAAGAAGCATGGGATGAGGTTTCAGATGCGGACAAAGCCGAGCTTGCCGAAGTAGACGCCCAGTATAACGACAATTACGCCATAATGAGTAAGTTAGGCGGACTTATTCCGGGTGCAAAGGCTACTTACGAATCCGCTAAGGCCGAATATGAAAAGGATTCAAGCTATACCAACAGAGAAGCTTACGAAGAGGCAAAGGAGGAGTACGAGTTCCTTCAGAATCAGTATTCGGAAGCCGAGGACCTATGGAAAGCCGCACAGGAAGCCTATAATACATCCAATATCAAGCCCATAAAGGACAAGAGAGATGCGTATGAAACGGCCAAGAAAAAGGTGCCGGAGTACACGACTTTGGTAGCTGACGCAAAGAAAGTGATCAGCGACAAAACCAATGAACTTAACTACAAGGTGACCGTAGCCAAGAACGATCTTGATAAATGTCAGAAGGAACTTGATAAGATTTCCGGCGACATAAAACAGAAATACGACGTTGTACCTAAAGTAAAGAAGATAGAAGAAGCTCAGGCCAAGGTTGATGAACTCGAGAAATCCGATATGGGAGGCGCAGCTATTACCGCTCCCGTTTCAGGTACCATAATCGATCTTGAAAAAGTAGCCGGACAGACCATAAAGCAGGGTGATGAGGTTGCAACCATTCAGGTTGCGGGCAAGGGCTTCAGTATGACACTCAATGTTTCCACTGAGCAGGCCAGGCTTGTTTCTGTTGGAGATGAGGCCGAGATCACCAATAACTGGTGGTACAACGACGTACACGCAAGAGTATCATCCATAAGACCCGATCCATCCAATCCTTCCAAGCAGAAGGTCATCAACTTTGAAGTTTCGGGAGATGTTTCTGCCGGTCAGAGCTTAAGCATCACTGTCGGCCAGAAAACGGCTAACTACGATATTATCGTGCCTACCAGTGCCATCCACGAAGACAATAACGGAAAGTTCGTTTTGAGAGTCAACGCCAAGAGCACACCCCTTGGTAACAGATATATAGCTGAGCGTGTTGAGGTCAAGGTCCTTGCGGAGGATGAGACCAGGAGTGCCATAAGCGGTGACCTTTCGGGCTGGGAGTACATTATCACCAACGCTCCCATCAACATTGAGGACGGACAGCAGGTTCGCTTAAAGGATTAAATGATGGGTTATTTACGATCGGTCTTTGGTAAAAAGCAAATGATCCTCTTCATCATAGGAGCTTCGTCTTTGCTGCTCGCTATTATCCTTACGTTGATAGGGATCAAGGCGGTAAGCGGACTTGATGCCGAAAACCTTGCAAAGAGATGGAGCAAAGAGGATGATTTTGCTCAGGTCAGCTGTTACTTTTCGCAGCTTTCCAAATTTAACAAAGATTCAGTATTACAATTAAATGGCAACATTGAAAAAAAGTTAAAAGGCGATTCTCTGACAACGGACAAAGAAAACGCCAGAAGCTGGGTACATGCCTATTCCGCCAACGGACAGGCTCAGGTTTCATACAAGAAAACGAGTGCAAGTTTCAAGGCTGTGGGAGTCGGAGGAGATTACTTTCTTTTTCATCCGCTGAAACTGGTGCATGGTAATTATTTCAGCGATTCCTTCGTTGGTGGCGGTATAGTCCTTATAGATACAGATGTGGCCTGGCAGCTTTTCGGATCCAGCGATGTGGTCGGTCAGTTGATTGATTTCAATGGAGAACCGTATGTTATCTGCGGCGTTGTGGAGAGAGAAAGCGGCAGGATCAACGATCTTGCGGGTAATAACAAAGCAACGATCTACGTGCCTTATTCTGCGCTTGAAGCAAACGAAAGCACTACGTTTATTAACATGTACGAGGCACTTTTGCCAAATCCCATTTCGGGATATGCTGTGGGTGCTTTAACGGATGCACTTAAGACAGACAAGGATACCTACGAACTGGTGGAAAATACAGGACGTTTTCACTGGACTAAGCTGGTGGCCAACGTGAAGAACTTCGGTATCCGCGGAATGAACGGAAAGGCCATAATCTACCCTTACTGGGAGAATATGGCAAGGGGTATGGAGGATTACCTTACTCCGGTTGCGGTAGCAGCACTTATTCTTTATGCCGTTCCCATCGTATTTCTTATCATGCTAATATTCCGCATGTGGAAAAAGAGGACGATACATTTCTCTGATCTTAAGAACTTTGTGGATGACCGCATAGATAAACGCAGAGCCAAAAAGTATTACGAAAAACAGTTAGAGCTTAAAGAGATAGAATGAATTTGAGGAGAATTGAAATGAAGAAGAGAAAGGTTTTCGCGGCAGCAGCATTTGCTTTTACCCTTACCATGGGCTTACTTGCAGGTTGCGGAGGAAAGACCAATAACGAATTAAACAAGATAGATAAAAACACTATCTATAGGGAGGAGAAACTGGATATTTCCTTGCCTGCCAATTTCAACATGTATAACACTGTCATAAGTGGCAAGAAGATTTATATTACCGGTTACTCCTACAACGAGCAGACCTATGAGCAGAAAATCCTTCTCGAGATCGTGGACCTTGAGAATTCCAACACCAAGACTGTGGATATGAAGCTGGAAAACGGCTGGATCAACAGTTTTGTGGCACTTCCCGCCGGTGGCTTTGTGGTTTCGTGCCAGAGCAGCAATTATGACGACTCCGATCCCGACAATATCGTTTACAATGAGCAGATTGAGTTGAGAGCCTATGATGATGACGGAAACCTGAAGAATACCCTTGATATTTCCAAGGATTATCCGGACTCATGGGTAAACAATATCATTCCATTGGATGACGGACTTCTCGTGGATATGTATGATGTAAGGCTCTTTACGGATAACCAGCTGAACGTTACAAAGAAGCAAAAAAGCGAGGGCGAAACCGATATAGGAACCTTATACAGACTGAAGGACGGTTCCGTTATCACCAGCAAATGGGAAGATGGCAAGGGGCTTGGTTATTACAGACTGGATCTTAATACCTTTGAAACCGGTGAAGCCGTTCAAATGGTGGACACCTCCAACTATTCGATCATGGAAGGAAAAGGATGCGATTTCTTTTTCCGTGACAACACTCAGATCTACAGCTACAACATCGGTGACGAAAAGCCCACACCTATTTTCAATTTCGTCAATTCCGATCTTTATACAAGCTATTTTAATGCCTTCGAGCCTTATGATGAGAACAGCTTCATCGGTACTTACAACGACTGGAGCTCCGACACCGTTGTCTACAATATCTGCAAGTACACCAAGGTGGATCCTGCGGAAGTGAAGGACAAAGAAATTCTTTCTTTAGGATGCGTTTATATAGACAGTGATATTAGAAAATTCGTTGTCGATTTCAACAGACGGAGCGAGGATTACCGTATCAATCTCGTGGATTACAGCAGCTTCAATACCTACGACGATTATACGGCAGGCATGAACAAGTTCGATTCCGATATTGCATCCGGAAAAGGACCCGACATTATAGTTTCCAATAACACTGACAAAATCGCTAACTATATAAGCAAAGGTCTGTATGCGGACCTTTCCAAGTACATAGAGAATGATCCGGAGCTGTCAATTGATGATATCCTTCCGAATGTTGTGGCAGCAACGTCCAAGAACGGTAAGATCTACCAGATCATGCCCAGTTTCATGATCGAAAGCGCCGCCGGAAAGAAATCCGTACTTGGTGACAGAGAAGGCTGGACCATTCAGGAGATGCTTGAATTTGCAAATGGCCTTAAGAGTGATCAGATTCTTTTCCATGAAATGCCGAGAGAATCCTTCCTTACCTCTGCGCTTGCGGTAAGTGCCACCGATTATGTTGATCCTGTCAGCGCAAAATGTAACCTGGATTCGGATTCATTTAAGGGCATCCTTGAATATATGAAGACCCTTAAGACCAGCGAAGATTACTATAATGAGCTTTACGGTGATGATGGTGAAGTGGACCTGGAGAGCTACGAAGCCGAGGTATTAAGCGGCAAAGCGATTTGTATGCCTGTTACCATTTACAACACCAATTATTATAAGAACCTTTTGAGAGCGGAGATCTGCGAGCCCGTCAGCTTTATCGGTTATCCTTCCGAAGAAAGAAAGGGAAGCTGCCTTCGCACCAACATGACCATAGGCATTTCTTCCAAGTGCAAAAAGCAGCAGAGTGCATGGGAGCTTGTAAGGGAGTTTCTTCTTCCCGATTACCAGACTAACAGCGTATACGGACTTCCTTCCACCAAGGCAGCTTTTGATGCGGCCTGCGAAGCCCTTAAGGAAAGAGATTACTGGATCAACGAGAACAATGAGAAGGAGTACTACGACGATACTCGCATGATCCAGGGAAAAGAAGTTGTTATCACTCCCCTTAACGATGATGAAGTTCAGACATTTAAGGACTTTGTATACTCCGTTGACAAGCTTGCAGCGTCTTATTCGGATATAGAGACCATAATCTACGAAGAGGCAGCAGCTTTCTTTGAAGGACAGAAGAGCGTGGATGATGTTGTGTCCATAATACAGAGCAGAGCATCCATTTTCGTCAGTGAGAAACAGTAGTTTCCTTCCACACAGCGAAAATAGCAAAATTTGATAAGTCAAAGTATAAAAATCGATTGAATAATCCCTCCGAATTGTATAGAATGTGGTTACATGGTTTAATGGTTACAATTCGGAGGGTTATTATGTATTATATTGGTATCGATCTGGGTACTTCCGCGGTCAAGCTTCTTTTGATGGATTCGGAAGGATCCATCCTGAACGTTGTTTCCAAGGAATATCCGCTTTATTTCCCCAATCCGGGCTGGAGTGAGCAGGAGCCCAAGGACTGGTATGAACAGTCGATTGCAGGCCTTAAGGAACTCACAGCTGAATTTGACAAGAGCAAGATCGCAGGAATTTCTTTCGGCGGTCAGATGCACGGACTTGTTATCCTTGACAAGGACGACAATGTTATCCGTCCTGCAATTTTGTGGAATGACGGACGTACGGTTAAGCAGGTTGATTATTTAAACGGCGAGATCGGCAAGGACAAGCTTTCTGAGTACACCGCAAATATTGCTTTTGCAGGATTTACCGCACCCAAGGTATTATGGGTCAAAGAAAACGAGCCCGACAATTTTGCCCGTATCAGTAAGATGATGCTTCCCAAGGATTATCTTGCTTACAGACTTTCCGGAGTGCACTGCACCGATGTGAGCGATGCTTCGGGAATGCTTCTTTTCGACGTTAAGAACCGAACCTGGTCTGACAAGATGTGTGAGATCTGCTCGGTTAAGAAGGAATGGCTGGCTAAGCCCTTCGAGTCTTACGAGAAGGTTGGAACTCTCCTTCCCGAGATCGCTAAGGAGCTTGGATTCCCCGAGACTACGGTAATCGCTGCAGGTGCAGGTGATAATGCGGCAGCTGCTGTAGGAACCGGAACGGTAGGCGATGGTGCCTGCAACGTTTCTCTTGGTACCAGCGGAACACTTTTTGTATCTTCCAAGACCTTCGGGGTCGACAAATATAATGCACTTCACAGCTTCTGCCACGCAGACGGCACTTTCCACCTGATGGGCTGCATGCTTTCCGCAGCTTCCTGTAACAAGTGGTGGATGGACGAAATCCTTAAGACCAAGGATTACGGCGGCGAGCAGGAGGGAATCACCAAGCTTGGAGAGAATCACGTATTCTTCCTGCCTTACTTAATGGGTGAGAGAAGCCCTCACAACGATCCCGCAGCCCGTGGTACATTCGTCGGCATGACAATGGATACCACCAGGGAAGAGATGACACAGGCGGTTCTCGAAGGTGTTGCTTTTGCATTGAGAGATTCATTTGAAGTAGCCAAGTCCTTAGGAATCAAGATCGAGCGCACCAAGATCTGCGGCGGCGGAGCCAAGAGCCCTCTTTGGAAGAAGATGATCGCAAATATCTTCAACGTGAAAGTGGATGTTCCGGTTGCCGAGGAAGGTCCCGCAATGGGCGGAGCAATGCTTGCAGCCGTGGCAGCAGGCGAGTTCAAGTCTGTTGAGGAGATTGCCACCAAGTTCGTCAAGGTAAAAGAAACCATCGAACCCGATCCCGAACTTGCAGCAAAATATGAGAAGCGTTACCAGCAGTTCAAAGAGATTTATCCGGCGCTGAAACCGGTATTTCAAATAATAACCAAGTAAACAATTTGAGGAGGATTATGTAATGAACAACATTCCTAAGATCAAGTTAGGTCTCGTAGCTGTCAGCCGCGACTGCTTCCCCGAGAGTCTTTCCGTTAACAGACGTAAAGCTCTTGTTGATGCATACACCAAGAAGTACGGCAAGGACGACATTTACGAGTGCCCCATCTGTATCGTAGAGAGCGAGATCCACATGGTTCAGGCTCTCGAAGATATCAAGAAAGCAGGTTGTAACGCACTTTGCGTTTACCTTGGAAACTTCGGTCCCGAAATTTCCGAGACTCTTCTTGCTAAGCACTTTGACGGTCCCAAGATGTTCTGTGCAGCCGCAGAAGAAAGCCAGAAAGATTTGCAGGACGGTCGTGGCGATGCTTACTGCGGTATGTTAAACGCAAGCTACAACTTAAAGCTTCGTTCCATCGGTGCTTATATTCCTGAGTATCCTGTTGGTGATGCTGAGGATTGTGCAGATATGATCCATGACTTCCTTCCTGTCGCTCGTGCGGTTAAGGGTCTCAGCGAGCTCAAGATCATTTCTTTCGGCCCCAGACCCCTTAACTTCCTTGCTTGTAACGCTCCTATCCAGCAGCTTTACAATCTCGGTGTAGAGATCGAAGAGAACTCTGAGCTTGACCTTTTCGAAGCATTCAACAAGCATGCGGGCGATTCCCGTATTCCTGCCAAGGTTAAAGAAATGGAAGCAGAACTTGGCGCAGGCAACAAGAAGCCCGAAGTTCTTGAGAAACTTGCTCAGTACGAACTTACATTACTTGACTGGGTTGAGGCTCACAGAGGATATCGTAAGTATGTAGCAATCGCCGGCAAGTGCTGGCCCGCATTCCAGACTCAGTTTGGTTTCGTTCCCTGCTACGTAAACAGCCGTCTTACCGGACAGGGTATTCCTGTATCCTGTGAAGTAGATATCTACGGATGCTTATCCGAGTTCATCGGAACCTGTGTATCTGAGGATGTTGTTACCCTTCTTGATATCAACAACTCCGTACCCAAGGATATGTACAAAGAATCTATCGAAGGCAAATACGATTACAAGTTCACCGATACATTTATGGGCTTCCACTGCGGAAATACCTGCTCCAGCAAGCTTGCTTTCTGCGAGATGAAGTATCAGAAGATCATGGCTCGTAACCTTCCTATCGAAGTTACCAACGGAACTCTTGAAGGCGACATCGCTCCCGGCGATATCACATTCTACAGACTTCAGTCTACCGCTGACAACAAGCTTCGCGCTTACCTTGCAGAAGGTGAAGTACTTGACGTTCGTACTCAGTCCTTCGGTGGTATCGGTGTATTCGCCATCAAGGAAATGGGCAGATTCTATCGTCACGTATTGATCCAGAAGAACTTCCCTCACCACGGCGCAGTTGCTTTCGGTCATTACGGCAAGGCATTATTCGAAGTATTCAAGTATATCGGAGTACCGCTTGAGGATCTTAACTACAACCAGCCTGCAAGCCTTCCTTACCCTACAGAGAATCCTTTTAAGTAAGGTCGTACTCCTCCGGAGCACGACAGGCCCCGGCGCCTGAGGGGGGCCCCGGCGCAAGAGGGGATATAATAGAAAGAAAAAGGTCCGTCTTCTTACAAGACGGGCCTTTTATTTTACATTGAATTCAAAATATATTCTTTAACAGCCTCCAGCTTACTCTTCCTCCAATCTCCTTTCTCAGTCTCCGCAGCAAGGGGGCATATTATAAAGAAATCAAGTCCTTCGCCTTCGACTCTTCCGCTTCTTTTAGGATTGGCAAAGTGCTCTTCCCATTCTTTGTCGGTGGCGTTTTCAGACATGTTCTTCATAAAGATCTGCTGACGCTTGGTGGCGGCAACAAAAGCCTTGGCCGACAGGGGTGCAAGAAGCTTGTATTCTTCGGCAGGAACATCCGTAAAGATGTCCGGAAGATCGGTGGAAACCACCCGCTCAGATTCTCTATCTATCTTAATCCCTAAAGCTTCAAAAGAAATGGAATCTTCACTTACGTTGAGCTTAAGCACTATGCCGCGCTCGGTGTAGTATTGGGCGCGCTGATAAGGCGTATCAAAAATAAAGTTTCCGAGAGAATAGAAGATATATTTGTCTCCGACCTTCTCATAGTTCATAGGAACGTGAGGATGGTGGCTTACAACGGCATCGGCACCCATAGTAAGGAAATTAAGGTATCTATCTCTGGTGTAGGGACTTGGAAGAGCTGTAAACTCTTCGCCGCCATGGGAAACGATAATGCACCAGCGGCATTTACTTTTAACTTCGTTGATACGTTCCTGTATGAGTTCTGTTTCGTTCCAGAGGAAGCACCCGGCTTTATCGGTGTCGGCAGGTTTACAGCCACGTCTGTATCCAACGGATATAAGGCCTATACCATCGGCTTCATCAAGGATCAGAGGCCTGCTTGCTTCGTTAAGGTCCATTCCTGCGCCGATGGTTAAAACTTTATTTTTCGCGGCCACGGAAAGAGTTTCTTTTACACCGTCGGGTCCTGCGTCCATGATATGGTTGTTGCAGATATTCCAGATATCCGCGTGCATGGAGTTTAATACTGAAACAGCGCCGGGGTCGATAGTGTGCAGTAACTGTGCGGCACCTTCTGTTGCGGTATTTAGAGGTATGGAAGCTATAGGACCTTCAACATTAGCGATCACATGATCCGAAGAATGCAGGAAAGAAAGAATCTCAGAGTCTATGAGATCCGGATCCTGCCAGCGTCCTTCCATATATTTGTCAAAACCGATGTCGCCTGTAAAGACGAGAGAAGTGGATGATTTCATGAAATTACTCCTTCTAAGACATTATATCATAGATGCGAAAGCGGAGTGGAGAAATCCTATCAGGATGACAAGGAGCGGGATTTGTGCTATCATTTCTGTGAAAAATGGAGAATAATCTATGGAAAAAAACAAAAGCAAAAGTCTTACAGGCTTCTTTGTCGGGATCACGATCGTTTCGATCTTATATCTCATTTTACTTGAATTTTCAAAGAACAGAATATTTGGCTGGCCCATTGCGATCCTTGTTATCGCCGGTTTCATTGTAACAAGGGTGGCTCGCAGGGAAAGATTTAAGGGATTCATCGCCTTTCTTTGCTGGGTGAGTTTTTTTGCGCTCTTAAGCGTAAATCTGATGATCTCGGCGCCAGAAGAACAGCTCGTTCCTGCTTACGAGGGCTCAAAGCCATCCGTAACCGGCATAGTTCACGTTAAACAGGGTGACATAACAGGGGTCTATAACGAAGATAAAACCGTGGAGATCTATGCGGGGATACCATATGCCAAGCCTCCTGTGGGAGACTTAAGATGGCGAGAGCCCGAGGCTTTGGAAGACTACACGGAAGTCAGAGCCTGCGACCATTTCGGTCCCATGGCCATGCAGCAGGTCAACCCGCCGTTATACAACAGTTTGTATGATATAATCGGCTTTCATAAATACAACATAAGCCTTTACGATAACTATAGGGAAAAAGCAAGTGAAGACTGCCTGTATCTCAATGTTTTTGCGCCTGCAGAAAGAGGTGAGGACAAACTTCCCGTTATTTTCTATGTCCATGGCGGAAGTCTTACCACGGGGCAGTCATATTACAGTGAATACCGCGGAGATGACCTTGCCAAGAAAGGCGTTATTTTTGTTAATTTTGCATACCGTCTTGGAGTTTTCGGATACTATGCCAACGAAGAACTGGCTAGCGAGTCTCCCAACGGGACTACAGGAAACTACGGTCTTCTTGATCAGATCGCAGCCCTTAAATGGGTAAAAGAAAACATTGAAGCCTTTGGCGGAGATCCCGCGAACATAACCATAGCAGGTGAGTCGGCAGGTTCTTCTTCCGTAAATGCGCTTTGCGTATCGCCTCTTACGGAAGGCCTCTTTACGCGAGCCATTGCGGAGAGCAGTTCGATCCTTGCAAAGAAGCCTTATCACACCTTCAGGACCATGAAGTCTGCTCTTGAAACGGGAAACAAGGTAATGACAGAGTTTGACTGTTTCGAAATCGTGGATCTGCGGAGGATTCCGGCTGACAAGCTGGTTAAGACCAAGACTCAGAATTCATCTATGACGGTAGATGGGTATGCCATAATCGAAGAGCCTTACAAAACCTACGAACGGGGCGCAAATCACGAGACCGCCTTGCTTAACGGCTTTAATGCAAAAGAAGCAGATGCCTTTCTTCTTTCTACTAAGGCAACAAGGGACAATTACGGCGAACTGCTTAAGCCGATCTGCGGAAATTATGCGGAAGAAATGACCAGAGTTATGCCATGGAATTCGGTTACCCGGGATCAGAAGTTCATCGTAGATGCAGGCGGAGAAGCAAAGGGATCGCTGAATCACGTTTATTCCGCAGCATGGTTTACCTACAGCCACAAGCTCTGGAGTGACTACATGGACGCAGAGGGCAGGCCGGTGTATGAGTATTATTTTACAAAGACCAACAAGTCTCTCAGTAATTTCCACGCGGGAGAGCTTCCTTACGCCTACGGAAATCTTTGGAGAAACAAGGGGCTCTACACATCAGAGGATTTTGAATTATCCGATATCATGCAGAACTGCTGGGTGAATTTTGCTAAATACGGGGATCCCAACGGTCCGGACGGAAAGGGTTCCGACGGTACAGATCTTCCCAAGTGGGAAAGATACACAAAGGACGACCCAATGCTCATGGAATTTGGAAATGAGAGGAAAATGATAACAGATCCCTATGAGGATATTTACAAAGTTCTGGATAAATACCAGGAAAGCCGGTAGCGCATTAAAAAGGAGAATAGAGATGAGAATAGTAGTATTGGAGCGAAGCAGTGTGGGAATGGACGTATCCATCGACTGCTTCAGCGAGCTTGGTGAAGTTACGGCATACAACAACACCAAGCCCGAAGAGATTGCTGAAAGGGTCAAGGATGCAGACATAATCGTTGCAAATAAAAGTCCCTTAAACGAATCAACTCTTAAGGATGCGGCAAATGTAAAGCTTATCTGCGAGTTTGCCACGGGATTTGATAACGTGGACGTACCTTACTGCCGAAAAAGGGGCATCGGAGTAGCCAATGTCAGGGATTATTCCACTGAAATGGTGGCTCAGCACACTTTTGCAATGGCGCTGTTTCTTTCGGAAAAGATCCGTCACTATGATGATTTTGTAAAAACCGGCAAATATGCGGCCCAGGAGAGGTTTTCAAATTTCGATATTCCTTTCTACGAACTTAACGGAAAGACCTGGGGAATCATCGGAATGGGTAACATCGGAAGGTGTGTAGCCAAGATCGCAACAGCTTTCGGATGCCGTGTTATTTTTTATTCCGTTACAGGAAACTCTACCGTAACCGACTATGAGAGAGTGGATTTTGACACGGTTTTAAAAGAATCCGATTTCCTTTCCATTCATTGTCCGCTTTCAGACATAACAAGAGACCTTATCGATGAAGCGGCAATTGCCAAGATGAAGCCTACAGCCTATCTCATAAACGTTGCGCGGGGTCCCATCGTTAATCAGGAAGCACTTTACAGAGCTTTGCTTGAGGATCGCCTTGCGGGGGCAGGCCTTGATGTGCTGACTAAGGAGCCAATAGCCAGGGACAATCCCCTTCAGAGCATTCAGGATTCGGGAAGACTCATCATTACGCCTCATCTTGCATGGGCGTCGGTGGAAGCCAGAGAGCGCTGTGTAAGCATAAACTACGACAATATCAAGGCCTTCCAGGAGGGAAGATTGCTCAATCGTGTGGATTGAACAAAGAAACCGCGTAGTATATAATAGACCAAGTCGAAGTACGTGTAACTTATCAAACAGCAGGAGGATATAGCATGAGCGACAGAGTTATCGGTATCATCGGAGCAATGGAACTTGAGGTTGAGAAACTTATCGAGGCAATGACTGATAAGGAAGAGGTTGAATATGCCCGCAGGAAGTTTTACGTAGGGAAGCTTAACGGCGTAAAGACTGTACTTGCACGCTGCGGTGTGGGTAAGGTCAATGCAGGAGTGACGGTTCAGATGATGGTCGATAAATTCGGGATCGATGCCATAATCAACACGGGTGTGGCAGGTTCTCTTAATGAGCAGATCGACATCGGTGACATCGTTCTTGCTACCGGTGCTGTCTATCACGATATGGAGGCCGTAGCCTTTGGTTACAAGCCCGGTCAGGTGCCTCAGATGGATGTGTTCGAGTTTCCCACGGATCCAAAACTTATTCAGGCAGCAGAGGATGCATGTCACAGAGTAAATCCCGACATCAAAACTTTCCGCGGTCGTGTAGCAAGCGGCGATCAGTTTGTAGCGGACAAAGAAAGCAAAAAACGTATCAAAGATACATTTGATCCCATGTGTGTGGAG
>JAILHY010000141.1 GCA_024695575.1 Lachnospiraceae bacterium | reverse complement strand
AGCGTTCACGTTCACTACAGCATACATAATACCAGCAGGGTAAGCGCCGTGCGAGTTGCTTCCGAGCCGGATTTCTCTGAAAAAGTGACGCGAATTTAGTGAGCGATACTGCGTCGAAAAATCGCTATTTGCTCGTTTCGGTAGCGTGACATTCAAAAACAAATCAATCGTACGTTAAACTGTGATAAAATATACACACCCAGGAGGTACACAACATGCGCGTCATGGTAATAGGTTGCGGCGGTGTCGGCACCGTAGCGATCCACAAAATAGCACAAAATCCTTTATTCACGGAGATTCTTCTTACAAGCCGCACAGTCTCCAAGTGCGAGAAGCTTGCGGAGAAGCTTCGTTCCAAGACCAAGGCGACCATAACATGCAAGCCGGTTGATGCCGACTCGGTTGGGAGCCTTGTTGCGGTCATGAAGGAATTCAAGCCTCATACAGTTCTCAACGTAGCCCTTCCTTACCAGGATCTTACCATCATGGATGCCTGCCTCGAAGCCGGCGCCAACTATGTTGATACCGCCAACTACGAGTGCGAGGATACTGATAATCCCGAATGGCGCAAGATTTACGAGAAACGCTGCAAAGAAAAGGGCTTTACCGCATATTTCGATTACAGCTGGCAGTGGGCTTACGACGAGAAGTCCAAAAAAGCAGGTCTTACCGCACTTCTCGGAACCGGTTTCGATCCCGGCGTAACCCAGGTATTCTCTGCATATGCTCTCAAGCATTACTTTGATGAGATCAATTATATCGATATCCTTGACTGTAACGGCGGCGACCACGGTTATCCTTTTGCCACCAACTTTAACCCCGAGATCAACCTTCGCGAGGTTTCAGCCAACGGTTCCTACTGGGAAGACGGCCACTGGGTAGAGACCAAGCCCATGGAGATCAAGAGAGTATACGATTTTGACCAGGTGGGTCAGAAGGATATGTACCTTCTTCATCATGAAGAAATCGAGTCACTGGCCAAGAACATCCCCGGAATCAAGCGTATCCGTTTCTTCATGACTTTCGGACAGAGTTATCTGACACACATGAAATGTCTTGAGAACGTGGGAATGCTTGGAACAGTACCGGTTGACTTTGAGGGTCAACAGATCGTTCCCATTAAGTTCCTTAAGGCTCTGCTTCCCGATCCCGCAAGCCTTGGACCACGTACCGTAGGTAAGACAAACATTGGTTGTATCTTCACCGGTATCAAGGACGGCAAAGAAAAGACCATCTACATCTACAATGTATGTGATCACCAGGAAAGCTACAAAGAAACCGGTCTTCAGGCCATCAGCTACACAACCGGCGTTCCGGCAATGATCGGAACCGCACTTGTGGCAGAAGGCATCTGGAAGGGCCCCGGCGTATTCAACTGTGAAGAGTTTGATCCCGATCCCTACATGGAAGCACTCAATAAATACGGACTTCCCTGGCAGGTTAACGAGAATCCCGTAAGGGTTGACTAATATGGTCAAGACATTTAACGAAGCATTTTTACAACTTAAAACACCAGCATATATTGCGGATGAGGCTGCCCTCATCCGCAATCTTGAAATTTTGAGAGATGTTAAGGACAGGGCAGGCTGTAAGATCCTGCTGGCCCAGAAGGCATTCTCGATGTTTGCGCTTTACCCCGTTATAGATAAATACCTTGACGGGTCCACAGCAAGCGGCCTCTATGAAGCACGCCTCGGAAGAGAAGAGTTTAAGGGCGAGGTTCATGTTTTTTCTCCCGCGTTTACGGACGAGGAAATGGATGAGCTTGTGAAGATCTCGGATCATATCGTGTTTAACTCTGTGGCTCAGTTAAAGATCCACACCGACAAATGTCGCAAGAACGGTGTAAGTGTGGGTCTCAGGATCAATCCCGAGTGCTCCACCCAGGAACACGGAATTTATGATCCCTGTGCACCTTTATCAAGACTTGGAGTAACACTTGCAAACTTTGATGAAAGTGTGCTTGATCTAATTGACGGGCTTCATTTCCACACACTTTGCGAGCAGAATGCAGACGACCTTGAGACTACCCTTAAGGCAGTGGAAGAGAAGTTCGGCAAATACATAAGCCGCATGAAATGGGTCAATTTCGGCGGCGGACATCATATAACCAGGAGCGACTACGACAGGGAGCTTCTTATTGATCTTGTGAATAATTTCAGGGCCAAATACGGCGTTGAGGTCTATCTTGAGCCGGGCGAAGCCATCGCGCTCAATGCCGGATATCTTGCAACCAAGGTTATGGATATAGTTGATAACGGCGGTAAGATCGCGATCCTTGATACAAGCGCTGCCTGCCACATGCCCGATGTCCTTGAGATGCCTTATCGCCCGCCGCTTTTTGCATCCGCACTTCCCGGGGAAAAGAAATACACCTACAGGCTTTCAAGCCGTACCTGCCTTGCAGGGGATGTGATCGGAGACTACAGCTTCGATACGGAGCTTGAGGTGGGAGATATCCTTGTTTTTGATGATATGGCAATTTACTCCATGGTCAAGAACAATACCTTCAACGGAATGCCCCTTCCGGACATCGACCTTCTTACCAAAGAAGGTGAGGTCAAGGTGGTAAAGGCCTTTGATTACAGCGATTTTAAAGGGAGGCTTTCATGAGGATAGATTCAAGCCCGGTTAAAGACGGTTTCTTTATGCCGGCTGAGTTTTCGCGCCACATTGCCACAATAATGATATATCCGGAACGTCCCGGTTCCTGGTCCTACGAGGCAAAGAAAGCGGGCCCGGTTTTCGAAGGGATCATTAAAGAAATTGCGGCTCACGAGAAGGTTTATGTGATAGTAAGCGACAATACAGAGGATAAAGCCCGCAGAGCCTTTGCGGGAATTGACAGTATAGAGATCCTTAACATCCCCACGGACGATTCCTGGGCAAGAGATACTGCTCCCACCTTCGTGGTTTCCCGTAAGGACGGTACGGTTCGTGGTATCAACTGGCGGTTTAACGCCTGGGGCGGAGATTTCGACGGCCTGTATGCCCATTGGGACAAGGATGATGCCTTGGCCAAGGCCTTCTGCGACCGCACGGGATTTGACTGTTACGATGCCGATCCCTTTGTGTTAGAGGGCGGATCCGTTCATTCGGATGGTGCGGGAACCCTTATGGTGACTGAGAGTTGTCTCTTAAGTAAGGGACGCAATCCCGAGCTTTCCAAGAGTGAGATCGAAGATAAGCTAAAAGAATACCTTGGAGCCACGCGTGTTATCTGGCTTCCGAGGGGAATATACAACGACGAGACCAACGAGCATGTGGACAATGTCTGCGCCTTCATAACTCCCGGCGAGGTAGTGCTTGCCTGGACGGATAACACCGAAGACCCGCAGTATGAGCTTTCTTTGGCATGCTTACAGACCCTTGAAAAAGAAGGAATCAAGGTTCACAAGCTTCCAATACCTGATGTGCCAGTAACGGTGCAGGCCGAAGATCTTGAAGGCTACGTATTTGAAGAGGGTGAAGATACAAGAGAAGTCGGTGAAAGATTGGCAGCAAGTTATGTTAACTTCTATTTCGCTAATGACATAGTACTTGTTCCGCAGTTTGGCGGTGAGAATGCCGAGAGTGATAAGAGGGCAGTAGAGATACTTGCGGGATTATGTAAACCGCGCACCGTAGTTCCGATACCTGCCCGGGATATAATCTTAGGCGGCGGGAACATTCACTGCATCACCCAGCAGATCCCTGCCGGGGAAGCGTAACGAAGGGCGGACCATAGGATTTACAGGGTCTCCCGTTTAACATATTTACTCTGGAATATAATGTGCTGATGGCTTCGCTCCTTGTTGATGAGTCCCATTAACAGGTCGTAGACGCCCTCAGCCATTTCTTTTACCGGCTGTACGAAACCGGTGACACGGGGAATGCTGTATTCAAGGTACTCAAGACCGTCGTAGGAGATGACATCCACGTCCTTGCCGGGAGTCTTTCGAAGGTCGTGAAGGACTCGTAAAACCGCGGGAGTCATAACATCCGCAGACACGCATACAGCGGTGATCTCGGGGTGCTTTTCGAGGAGTTTCTTTAACTCGGAATAGCTCCTTGCCATGAGATACCAGCCTTCAGCCACGTTTTTAAGATTGCCTGTAAGACCTGCGGCTGCCAGAGCGTCCTTATAGCCTTCCATTCTCAGTCCGTAAACGCTGTTGTCGTTTAAGGAGGAGATCATGAGGGCTATATTTTTGTGTCCTTTTTCGATCAGGAGCTCCATCTGGCGCTTGCCGCAATCGTAGTGGTTGGTATTGATGCTTGAGTAATTGGTGTCGGAAAAAGAAACCGGAAGTACGGTATTTACGAATATGGTAGGGCAGGGAAGCTTGTCAAAAAGCTCAGGGGAAACACCTGCGAAGTTACCGCCGAAATAAACGAAGCCGGAAAGCTTGTGAGCGTTCAGATATTTGAGGATCTCCTCGAACTTCTCGGTCTTGTCCTGCATAAAGAAGTTGTCGGTATAGGAAAGAATGGTGTATTCGGCATTGTGAAGCCTTGTGGACAGATCCTGATAAAGATCGTCGTACAAAGCGTTGTTGGCGCCTTCTATGACCATCCCCACAAGATTTGCAGTTGACCCGCTTCCCGAAAACTTGCTTCCGAAGGCGGGAGTGTACTGGTTTTCTTCAATTATTTGCCTTACGTGGGCTCTGGTGGCCTCGCTTATGTCCGGATAGTTGTTAAGGACCTTGGAAACCGTTCCGGGTGTGACGTTGGCAAGACGTGCGATCTCTCGAATATTCATTCTTTTCCCCTATTTAGATACAGTTTATCGTATTTCGGATGGTGTTTCAATTTGTTTATATGGTTTCGATGGGTTTGATGTTAAGGGAGCCTAAGTAATCAAGGGCTTTCTCTCTTGCATAGTCCCAGATTTCGGCTGGATTATGGCTGTCGCTTCCGATAATGACTTTGATGTCCGCGTCCTTTGCTTTGTTCCAGAAGGGCTCAAGGGGATACATGTAACGATCACAGTCACTGAATTCATGTATGCCGCGACGGTATCCGTTGGCGTTAAACTCAACGATGGTTCCGTACTTTACAGCCGCATTTAATATTATGTCTGTAGCCCTGTCGTATATATCGTTCCAGGGATAGTCGTTAACACCGAACAAGTCGGGATGCCCCAGAATCTTAAAATATCCGGTGCTCATGGCCTCGCTGCAGGAGAGAGCGTAATCGATGACCTGCTCCTGACAGTCGATGTTGTAAAGGTTCATGATCTCACCGTCCTTTGTAGTAAAGAAGTGCTCTCCGCAAAGAAGGTAATCAAGCTTAAGATCATTTAGAAGGTACTCGTAGTAATTGCCGTAAGGAATGGACTTAAACTTAAGGTAGCGGGGGAAATACTCGATCTCAAGCCCTGTATAGATCGCCATTCCTTTGGGTGCATATTCCTTTTTGAGAGCTTCGATCTCTTTAATATATTGAGGAAGCTCCTCGTAGAGCATCCGGTAGCCGTAGTCCCTGTCGGGAAAAGGAGCGTGATCCGAAAACCCCAGGATATCAAAGCCCTCCTTGAAGGCCGAAGCCGCATATTCTGCCGCATTCTGCCCGACTGCGTGCCTGCAAAGAGGCGTGTGTGTATGGTAGTTTGTTCTCATTTAATTCCTTTCATGTTTCGAAACACATACCGAAACAGTTTCGAAACATTTACGTTTCATATGGTAACACTGCACAAAGAAAAAAGCAATAGCCAAATTTTCTTGTGGCAAATAAATAAAAGGCTATTGACAAGCCACGAAACAGGCTGTAATATTTCGATATGAGTTCCGAAACAGTTTCGGAACCCGCATAGACTATATCATGTATGGGTCAAACAAGGAGAACATTATGAAAAAGAGATTATTTGCAACACTTCTCTCAGCAGCATGCATACTGTCAATGACAGCCTGCGGAAGCGAACCTGCCTCCGTATCACAGTCTGTTAAGGCTGAGACCGCTGCCAGCGAAAAGAAGGAAGAGAAGAAAGAAGAGGCACCTGTTGAAGTTCGTGATGTGAAGCTTACGGTCTGGAGTCCTTCCGAGGACCAGGATCCCGACAACGGTCAGTGGATCGTAACCCTTTGCAACAAGTTTAACGAAGAGCATCCCGAATGGAATATCACATACGAATTCGGCGTACATTCCGAATCCGAAGTTAAGAAGGAACTTCCCAAGGACCTTGAGGCCGGTGCCGATGTGTTTATTTTTGGTTCATCGGGACTTGAGAACCTTGTAAACGGTGCAGCGATCGCAGAGATCGGCGGTTCCTATGCCGAGTCAATCAAGAACGATTACAGCAGCACCCTCGTTCAGCTTTGCACCTATGAGGACGGCGGTGTTTACGGCTTCCCCATGACTACAGATTCTTATTTCATGTATTATGACAAGTCCAAGTTCACCGAGGACGATGTTAAGAGCCTTGATCAGATGCTTACCAAGGGTAACGTTGCCATCGCTCTTTCAAACGGATTCTACCTTGGTGCTTTCTTTACCGGCGCAGGTGGAAAGTTCTTCGGTGAGGACGATGAGTTCGTCAGGGAAAAAGGAATCGTTATCAACAACGACGAAAACCTTGAAATGGTCAAGTATCTCGTTGATCTTGCCAAGAATCCCAACTTCACCAACGCAGAGCCCGCAGATGCCATCTCCATGATGCAGGAAGGCACTGTTAACGCACTTTGGTCCGGTACCTGGTCATCTGCCGATGTTAAGGCTGTTCTTGGTGACAACTTCGGTGTTGCACCCCTTCCCAAGGCTAAGGTTAACGGCAAAGACGTTCAGTTAAGACCCTTCGCTTCCGCTAAGGCAATCGGCGTTAAGAGTACCTGCAAGGATCCCGATGTAGCAATGGCACTTGCTTCTTACCTTTCAAGCGAAGATTCACAGAGACTTCACTTTGAATTGCGCGGTTATGTACCTGCCATCAAGTCACTTATGAACGATCCCGCAGTTCAGGCAGATACCATCGTTTCCGTAGATTCCTGGTCAAGCGACAACATCGGTTATCCCCGTCCCTGCTTTGCAGAGTTCGGTTACTTCTGGACTCCCGCTCAGACCTTCGGCGAAGAGATCCGTGACGGCGTCATCAATTACGATAATGCAAAAGAAAAACTTGACGCTCTGAACACAGCCGTTAATACTTCCGGTGCAGAATAAAATATGACGGTAATCTGAACATATTACGGAGAAATATATGTCAATCAACAGTCATAAGTATGATAACCCCGGCGACCCTTCCTTTTTGGAGGGGCTCGCCAAGGGGTCTTTTGTAACTAAATTGTCTGCCCTGCTCTGGGGCTTTGGATGCATCATCTACGGGCAGATTTATAAAGGTGTGTTGTTTATCCTGGCAGAGATATTCCTTGCCAGGTTTATTGCAGTTGACGGTATCAACAATCTTAAGCTCCTTCTTACCCTTGGTGAGAGAGAGCAGGAGAAGGTGTGGGACGAGGCCAAGTGCGTTTATGTATACGTAGACGGCGACAGATCACTGGTCATTCTTTTGTATGGTATCATCACCATCGCGTTGATCGGTCTTTCCATCATACTTCTCACCAAATCCGTTAAGAATGCCTATTCTCTTGAAAGACTTAAAAAAGAAGGAAAACACATCCCCAGATTTAAAGAGGAGATGGCGAGGCTCTTTGACAATAACCTTCACAAGACCCTTCTTACCCTTCCCGTGGCGGGAGTTGTATTGTTTACCATTCTTCCGCTTATATTCATGATGTGCATGGCTTTTACCGATTACAGCATAATCGATAACAAGCTAGTTCTTTTTAACTGGACGGGACTTTCCAACTTTAAGTCCATGCTTTCCTTCGGAGGAAGCCTGGGGCAGACCTTCTGGGGCGTGCTTTCATGGACCATCGTCTGGGCCATCGCAGCAACATTTTCAAACTATTTCCTTGGAATGTTCCTTGCAATGCTCATTAACTGGAAGGAAGTCATGGGCAAGAAATTCTGGCGCTTCTGCTTCGTGCTTACAATTGCGGTGCCTCATTTCGTGACACTTCTTATCGTAAGACAGATGCTTCAGCCCGAAGGCGCGGTCAACATTCTTCTTAGGAACTTGGGATGGATAGCGCCGGGAACATCGCTTCCTTTCTTTACCAATCCCATGTGGGCGCGAATTACGGTAATCCTTATCAATATCTGGGTTGGCGTGCCCTATACCCTGCTGCAGATCACGGGCATACTCCAGAACATCCCGGCTTCACTTTACGAGGCCGCAAGGATAGACGGAGCGGGGCCTGTCATGACCTTCCGGAAGATAACTCTTCCCTACATGCTTTTTGTGACTACCCCTTACCTCATCACTACCTTTACGGGTAACGTCAACAACTTTAACGTTATCTTTCTTACGACCGGCGGTGCTCCGAGAGTTCTCGGTCAGACCGCGGGTAAGACGGACCTTCTCGTAACCTGGCTTTACAAACTCACCATCGACAACGAGTATTACAACACCGGCGCGGTAATCGGTATAGTTACCTTTATCACGCTTGCCATCGTATCCCTGCTTACCTTTAACTTAAGCAGATCCAACAGAGACGAGGAGGGCTTCAGATGAGAAATTTCTTACGCAAACCATTGAAAAAGAAAGTGATCATCATCCTGGCGCACCTTCTTTTGGCTGTACTTGCGGTGTTCTGGCTGATACCCATACTTTGGGTTGTGCTTACAAGCTTTAAGGGGACTTTGGGTTCATATTCCGCGACCTTCTTCCCTACGAGCTATTCGCTTAACAACTATAAGCTCCTGTTTACGGATTTCAGCGCCTTCAACTTCCCGAGGATGCTCCTTAACACCTTCGTGATAGCTGTGGCCAACTGCCTTATTTCCACATTTATAGTGATAAGTGTTGCTTATACCCTTTCACGTATGCGTTTTAAATCCAGAAAGAAACTGATGAACGCTGCAATGATAGTTCATCTTTTCCCGGGATTTATGTCCATGGTGGCTGTGTACTATATTGTTAAGATGTTCGGCTGGACCAACGGGCCCATGCTCATGGTAGCAATGATCTGTATTTATGCAGGCGGCGCGGGATGCGGGTATCATATCGCAAAGGGCTTCTTTGATACCATATCCATATCCCTTGATGAAGCGGCCAAGATCGACGGAGCCAGCAGATTCCAGGTATTAAGGCACATAATCATGCCTCTTTCCAAGCCCATCATCGTTTACACGCTTTTGACTTCTTTTGCAGGGCCTTTCAAGGATTTCATACTGGCGAAGGTCATCTGCGGAGCCCATTCCGATTACTACACCGTGGCAGTGGGTATGTACAAGATGCTTGAGCAGGAGTATATAACCAAGTGGTTTGGCGGGTTCGCGGCAGCAGCCGTGATCATCTCCATTCCCATCGCGTCACTCTTCATGTGCACTCAGAAGTACTACGCAGAGGGCATCAGCGGCGCAGTAAAAGGCTAGGAATATCATATTGGACACTTGGTCGGGTCTGTGTTATCCTTGAGGGTAGCACAGACCTTGTCATACTCCAAAGGAGTATGACAGTCAGTCCGAGTGACGTCTGACGCGGTTAATTCAGGAGAAATTCGAGGCAATGCGAGAATTTCTTTCATTAAGGAGTATGAATATGCGTAAAGTTACGGTTTCGGCCATTCAAATGAACTGCACCGGAGATGTAAAAGAAAACCTTGAGCACGCGGAAAGCTTAGTTAGATCCGCGGCAGAGAAGGGTGCCAATATTATTCTTTTGCCTGAATTGTTTGAAAGACAGTATTTCTGTCAGGAAAGAGTATATGATTACTATTCCTTTGCAAAGCCTACGGAAGAGAATGATGCCGTTAAACATTTCACAAAGGTAGCGGCTGAGCTTGGTGTTGTGCTCCCTGTCAGTTTCTATGAGAGGGACGTAAACAATCTTTACAACAGCATTGCCATTATAGATGCGGACGGAAAGCTCATGGGAGTGTACAGAAAGACCCATATTCCGGACGATCATTACTATCAGGAAAAGTTTTATTTCACCCCGGGAGATACCGGATTTAAGACCTGGAACACGAGGTTCGGAGTGATAGGCGTGGGCATCTGCTGGGATCAGTGGTTCCCGGAAACCGCCAGAAGTTTTGCCCTTAACGGAGCGGAGCTTTTGTTCTATCCCACAGCTATCGGATCGGAACCCATTCTTGATACGGATTCATCGGGACACTGGCAGAGGACCATGCAGGGACATGCTGCAGCCAACGTAATGCCCGTTATCGCAGCCAATCGTTACGGGGTGGAAAGTGTTGAACCTTCCGAGGCCAATGCAGGCCAGAAGTCAAGCCTTAACTTCTACGGCTCCTCATTCATAGCTGACGGAACGGGAATGATCGTTGAATCTGCAGGCAAAGAAGGAGATACCGTTCTTTTGCATGAGTTTGATCTTGATGAACTGAAAAAAGCTCGCCTGGACTGGGGGCTTTTCAGAGACAGAAGGCCGGAGATGTATAAAGCAATTACAAAATAAACAAAGCTGAATCAAAAACCCCCGTCACATGCCGTGGCGGGGGCTTCGTTTACTAAGGTTTGCATTTCCTGCGGAAAAGCGACAGATTACATCACAACCTTAACATTGTATTCTTTCTTTCCTTCTACAAAAGGAATTACGGTTCCTTCTACTGCCTGGCCGTCAACGGTAAGGCTCTTAACACCCTTCTCGGATCCGTTTGTTTCAACTTCGATATAGTAGGTAGCTCCGCGGAACTTACGGGTTACCTTGAAGTTACCGAAATCCTTGGGAACGCAGGGATCAACGGAAAGACCCTTGTGAGTAGGATATACGCCCAGGATGTACTGTGAAATGTTTACAAAGGTCCATGCTGCGGTACCGGTAAGCCAGGAGTTCTTGCCTTCGCCGGGGATGTAAGCATCGTTACCTGCAACCATCTGGCAGTATACGTAAGGCTCGGTCTTGTGGATCTCGGAAATCTCTTCAGTGTATGCGGGGCAGGTCTTCTTGTAGATCTCGAATGCTCTTTCACCACGTCCGATAACGGTTTCAGCGATGGAAACCCAGGGATTGTTGTGGCAGAAGATACCTGCATTCTCCTTGTATCCCGGAGGATAAGAGGAAATCTCACCAAGCTCTAAGTGATATCTTGTATAAGCGGGCTGTAAGATCATTACGCCGTATTTGCAGTCAAGATGTTCCTTAACGGAATCAAGTGCTTTCTCTGCAAGACCTTCTTTTACACCGATGCCGGCAAGAGAACAGAAGCCGTTAGACTCGATGAAGATCTTACCTTCCTCACATTCCTTGGAGCCGATCTTGGCGCCGTATGCATCAAATGCACGAACGAACCAGTCGCCGTCCCAGCCGTCCTTAAGAACAGCATCGTACATGATCTTAACTTCCTTACGGGCTCTCTCGGCCTCGGCATTGTCACCGAGAAGCTCAGCCAGCTGTGCATATTCCTCACCGTACTTAACGAACATACCTGCGATGAATACGGATTCTGCAACGGGACCTTCGGAAGGACCGAAGCACTGGAAAGATTCACCGGGATGCTCACTGAAGCAGTTAAGGTTAAGGCAGTCGTTCCAGTCTGCACGGCCGATAAGAGGCAGGTTGTGAGGTCCTTTGTTGTTGACGGTAAAGTCGAAGGATCTCTTTAAGTGTTCCATAAGGCTTGTAGCCTTGGACATATCGTTGTCGTAGGGAACGGTTTCTTTTAAGATCGAAATATCGCCTGTCTCGCGGATATAAGCGCTGGTGCCTGCAATGAGCCAAAGAGGATCATCGTTAAAGCCGGAACCAATGTCGGAGTTACCGCGCTTGGTAAGAGGCTGGTACTGGTGATAAGCGCTGCCGTTCTCAAACTGAGTGGAAGCAATATCGATGATACGCTCTCTTGCACGCTCGGGAATGAGATGAACGAAACCGAGAAGATCCTGGTTGGAATCTCTGAAGCCCATTCCGCGGCCTATGCCGGATTCGTAATAAGAAGCCGAACGTGACATATTGAAGGTAACCATGCACTGGTACTGGTTCCAGATGTTGACCATGCGGTTAACCTTGTCGTTGTTGGATTCAAGTGTATAGATGGAAAGAAGGTTGTTCCAGTATTCGTTAAGAGCTGCAAAAGCCTTCTCAACATCGGCATCTGTCTGATACTTGGCAAGAAGTGCCTTGGCGGGAGCCTTGTTGATGATGCCCTTGGATTCCCACTTGTTGTCCTCGGGATTCTCGCAGTAGCCGAGAACGAATACGAAGCTCTTGGTCTCGCCGGGATTAAGGGTTACCTTGATCTCGTGAGCAGCAACGGGAGCCCAGCCGTGAGCTATGGAGCCTGAGCACTTGCCGTCTTCAAATACGGCTTTGGGATTGCGGTTCTCGTGATATGCGCCGAGGAAATCCTCACGCTGTGTATCAAAGCCCGCAATGTCGGCATTTACGGAGAAAAGAGCGTAGTGATTGCGGCGCTCTCTGTATTCGGTCTTGTGATAAATGGTGGAGCCTACGATTTCAACTTCGCCGGTAGAGAAATTACGCTGGAAGTTGAGCATATCGTCCTGAGCGTTCCAGAGACACCATTCTACATAGGAAAAGAGAGTAAGTTCTTTTGCCTTGTCGGTGGTGTTGGTAAGCTTAACCTGGTTGATCTCGCAGGTATCATCGGTGGGTACAAAAGCAAGAACATTGGCGGTAACGCCGTTTTTGCTTGAATTCCACTTGCTGTAGCCGATACCGTGGCGGCATTCGTAGCTGTCAAGATCGGTCTGAGTGGGCATCCAGCCTGGATTCCATACTGTGTCGCCGTCCTTGATGTAATAGTATTTGCCGTTTGAGTCTGCGGGAACATTGTTGTAGCGGAAACGGGTGATTCTCAGTAATTTCGCATCTTTATAGAAACTGTAACCGCCCTCGGTGTTGGAGATAAGTGAAAAGAAATCCTTTGTTCCCAGATAGTTGATCCAGGGAAGAGGAGTCTTGGGAGTTGTGATGACGTACTCTTTGTGTTCGTCGTCGAAGTAACCGAATTTCATAATCATGCTCCTTTGGGAAATAGTAGGCGTTTGTGTTAGAGCAAAGAAAAATCGCCTTTGATATTATATTAGAAATAAACGGCGCCTGCAAGATATATATTACCCAATCAGATGCTTTTGTAGTATAATGGCACGGAATGCTTTATAAGGGGAAAAGAAAATGAGTAACATTCTTTCGACAAGAAAAGGTTTTTATAAGGAACTTTTTGTTCTTGTAATTCCTATTGTAATACAGAATCTAATATCGTCGGCCGTAGGCATGGCGGACGTTGTCATGCTGGGAAGAGTGGACCAGACCTCCATTTCCGCATCAAGCCTTGCGGGACAGGTGATGTTTCTTTTAAATGTGCTGTTCTTTGGCCTTAATTCCGCCCTTACCATCCTTGCGTCCCAGTACTGGGGCAAGCGGGATACGAATGTTATCTCAAAGATACTTGGTATCGGCCTGATAATATCCCTCGTGGTGACGGTGTCCCTGTCACTCCTTGTTTTCTTTATGCCCTATCATGTCATCAGAGTCTGGACCAATGTGCCTGAACTGATCGAAGCGGGTGCTGTTTACCTAAGATATGTGGCGCCTTCCTATATATTCCTTGGTATCGCACAGCCCTACCTTACGATCCTCAAAAGCTGCGAGCGGGTGGTTTTTGCCACGGGAGTTTCGGCTTCGACCCTTGTTTTAAACGTTATTCTCAATGCACTTTTGATCTTTGGTATAGGCCCTTTCCCTGAAATGGGCATCGCGGGAGCTGCTCTTGCAACCACTCTTTCCTGGGGTATAGGCCTTGCAGCCTGCGTATTTGATTTTATCAGGCAAAAGGAACTTCCGAAGAATATCATTAAGATGTTTAAGATCCCGAGGGCTTTAGTTTCCGATTTTATACGTTACTCGCTCCCTGCGTTTATAAATGACGCCATGTGGGGCCTTGCTTTTAACATGAATTCCATAATAATGGGGCATTTAGGCTCCGATATCGTTGCAGCCAATTCCGTGGTGACGGTGGTAAGAGACCTGTCAACGGTAGTGGGCTTTGGAATCTCAGCGGCTGCTTCCATCATGCTTGGTAAGGAAATAGGAGAGAACCGCCTTAAGGAGGCAAAAGAAGATGCTTCTTCCATATTGAAAGTAACCGTACTATCCGGAATTGTGGCAGGTGCCCTTCTTTTTGCAGTAAGCCCTTATGTACCTGGGCTTGTAAAGATCACGGAAACCGCGGCGTTCTATTTAAGAGTGATGCTCTACATTAACATAGCCTACCAGATGGGGCAGATCGTAAATACAGTGCTCATTGCATCGATCTTCAGATGCGGCGGAGATTCAAGATATGGAATGATACTGGATATAATCTGCATGTGGGGATTTGCGGTGCCTCTCGGGCTCATTACGGCCTTTGTGCTTAAGTTCCCGCCCATTATCGTTTACGCCTGCATGTGTACCGACGAATTTGCCAAAATGCCCTTTGCAATCCACCATTACAGGAAGGGCGGCTGGGTTAAGAACATTACAAGAGAAATACAGTGACCGCATTGACAGCACCTTAACTTTAAGTTACCATTTGTTCCATGAGAAAATACGAATTGATCGCTCCTTGCCATTTCGGGCTTGAGAGCGTACTTAAAAGAGAAATAAACGATCTTGGCTACGACGTTACCGAAACCGTTGACGGAAGAGTTTCTTTTGCCGGAGATGAGGAAGCGGTGGCAAGAGCCAACATAGGCCTTCGGACTGCTGACAGGGTCTTAATTAAGATAGGAAGTTTTAAAGCAGTTACCTATGACGAACTGTTTGAAGGCACCAAGGCATTACCATGGGAAGATTACATTCCTTCCGACGGGCGTTTTAACGTTGTGAAGGCTTCAAGCATCAAGAGCACATTGTTCAGCCCTTCGGACATTCAGTCCATCATGAAGAAGGCCATGGTAGAGCGCCTTAAGCTTAAATACAACCTTTCCTGGTTTCCTGAGACCGGACACGATTATCCTATCAGAGTCACGATCCTTAACGACAATGTGACTGTGGGACTTGATACAAGCGGCGTGACCCTTCAGAAGAGAGGCTATCGTAAGCTTACCGCCAAGGCTCCCATTGCGGAGAATCTGGCAGCAGCGCTTTTGAACCTTACTCCCTGGCACGCAGACCGCATACTTGTGGATCCTTTCTGCGGATCCGGCACCTTCCCCATCGAAGCTGCAATGAAGGCTGCAAACATGGCGCCCGGAGTCAACCGCGACTTTATCGCCTGCGACTGGAACGACCTGGTGGGCAGGAGCGTCTGGAAGGATGCCTTTGACGAAGCAAGGGAGGCAATAGATTTAAGCGTTGAAACCGATATCAAGGGCTACGACCTTGACAAGGATATGGTTGATATCGCGAGAGCCAATGCAAGGCTTGCGGGAGTTGACAAGCTCATCCACTTCCAGCAGCAGGATATCAAAGATCTCAGACAGCCGGGACATTACGGCTTTATCATAACCAATCCGCCTTATGGCGAGCGCCTTGAGGAAAAGAAAGACCTCCCCGCATTATACGGGACGCTCGGTGAGCGCTTCAGAGCTCTTTCCGACTGGTCCATGTTCGTTATCACCTCCTTCGAGGGAACGGAAGCGGCAGTGGGCCGCAAGGCTGACAAGAACCGCAAGATTTACAACGGAATGATGAAAACTTACTTTTACTCATTTATGGGTAAGAAACCTGAGAAAAGAAGGCAAAGTTGAGTACTGACTGGAATTTTAGGACTAAATTGATGAAGGTGGCTACAGCGGCAACAACCGTTCTTTTTACCGTGTCCATGAGCGCCATGGTGGCTTATGCCGGTGGAAAGGCAGTTATTGTTACGGAGGATTCCTCGGATATCCTTGACGATTTTGAGCCCGATATGTCTTCTTTTTCAAAGATCATAGATTTATCAAGCATCAAAGAAGAGACCAAGAACGACGTGGTGATCTATTGCCCCTCGATGCCTTCCTCTGAGAATGTTACCGTGGTTCCAAGGTATTCCGACAACAAGCTCTTGCTTGTGTGGAAAGAAGGAAGAGACGATTATTTTCTTTCCAATTCGCCGGAAGGGAAGCTTGATCATGTCGAGAAATTCAAGCTTTCGGGTAACGGCAAGGATGTTTATTTTACCTTTGAGTTAGACAGCATGTGCGAGTGCCGCGTGGATTTTGACAACAGGGACATTAAGCTTGATTTCGTGCCTGTCACAGAGGATGAGACCGTCATTGCCATAGATCCCGGTCACGGCGGCGCCCAGAACGGCGTTATGGTTGGGAAACTTACGGAAAAAGAAATTGTTCTTTCCATAGCGGAACGTGTCAAAAAACTTGCAAAGGACAAGCCCTACAGGGTGATCCTTATAAGGGACGGAGATTACACCCTCAATCAGGCTGACAGACTTAAGGAAATCGAGGCACTTAATGCCTCATACTATATTTCGCTCCACACCCAGGCTGATACGGATGATGAACGTGTTTACGGCATGTCTGCGGGGTACAACGGCAATTACTACAGAGAAGGGCTTTCCAATGTTTCTTTTGCCGATGCCATTTTACGGAATGCCTGCGAATCCGCGAAGAACAGGGGAGTAGAGCTTATTAACGAGTCAGAGGACGAGATGCTCAAGGTCATGACCATTCCTGCCATGAACCTGTATGTGGGCTATCTTTCCAACAGGGATGAAGGTGTTCTTTTGTCAAGGAGCGACTACTGCGACAGGATCGCGGAAGGGATACTCGCAGGCCTGGATAAGACGGTAGGAAAATAGAAACAACATGTCATCCCGACCAAGGACTATAGGAAAACAACATGTCATCCCGACCAAGGCCTATAGGAATACAACATGTCATCCCGACTAAGGCCGTCAGGCCGCATGGAGAGATCTTGACTATGATGAAACAAGGTAAACTATCATGAACATTATCTTTGCAACAGGCAATTCAGATAAAATGAAGGAAATCCGGGAGATCCTTGAAGGAGTTCCAGGGCTTTCGTCAATTAAATCCATGAAGGAAGCGGGCCTTGATCCAAAGATCATCGAGGACGGCCTCACTTTCGAAGATAACGCCATGATCAAGGCGAAGGTTGTGTATAAAGCTGCGACAGAGGCGGGGATAGCGAATCCACTGGTGCTTGCGGATGATTCGGGTCTTTGCATCGACTGCTTAAACGGCGAGCCGGGTATATATTCTGCAAGATATCTTGGACATGACACTTCTTACGATGTGAAGAACGCTGATCTTATAAGACGCGTTAACGAAGCGGGCGGCGACAGAACTGCAAGGTTTGTGTGCGCCATTGCGGCTGTTTTCCCGGACGGAAGCGACAAGGTGGTTCGAGGCACCGTGGATGGGGAGATAGCGAAGGTTCCTGCCGGGAGTAACGGATTCGGATTTGACCCCATTTTCTTTTTGCCTGACAGAAAATGTACAACGGCGGAGCTTGCACCACAGGACAAGCATGCCATCAGCCACAGGGGCAATGCTTTGAGACTTATGCGAAAAGAGATAGAGAAGTTTGAGAATTCTTATAGTAAGTGACAGTCACGGATTTGACGGAAATTTCATGAAGGTGCTTGCAAAGGTCGGACACATCGATTATCTGATCCATTGCGGCGATTCCCACGGCCACGAGGATATCTATACCAGGGCCGTTTCCTGCCCCATTAAGATAGTGTCGGGGAACAATGACTATTATCTTGGCGGCAAGGTTAATCCGGAAGAAGAATTTGACCTTGGAAATCATCACGTGTTCCTGACTCACGGCCACAAATACAGGGTTTCCTGGGATAATGAGAAGCTGTTGGAAGCTGCCGCCGCAAGAGGCGCCGATATAGCGATCTACGGGCATACTCATGTGCCGGAAGTGGTGTACGATGAAGACTTTAACATATGGGTCGTAAATCCCGGGAGCATATCCCTTCCCAGGCAGTCTAATGGAAGACCTTCCTTTATTATGATGGAGATCGACGAGGCGGGAGAGGTGTACTTTAACATCAATTATCTGTGAAAAAGAAGCGGGGATTGACTTTAGCTGATCTCATGAAGTAGAATTATAGACGCACGCGGGGTGTGGCTCAGCTTGGTAGAGCGCCTGGTTTGGGACCAGGAAGTCGCAGGTTCGAATCCTGTCACCCCGATAAACAAAAAAGAGAGGTTTCAAACCTCTCTTTTTATGTCGCATTCTCTGCAGAGAACGAAGAGTGAGCCACCCGGGACTCGAACCCGGGACAACTTGATTAAAAGTCAAGTGCTCTACCACCTGAGCTAGTAGCCCACTAAGGTGGATAGAGGGACTCGAACCCTCGGTCTCCAGAACCACAATCTGGCGCGTTAACCAACTACGCTACATCCACCATATTAAACGGTTACAAATTAACACTATTCAGCGCTACAATCCCACGCCTCAACTCATTTCAGCGCTACGGGTCCGCGCCTTAACTCATTTCAACGCTACAATTCCGCGCCTCAACTCATTTCAGCGCTACGGGTCAACCATGTCCATTAGAAATCCGCTTCGCGGATGGGACATGGCTACGTCGAATTCGCATACGCGAAATCGACAGATACTGGGCTAGGCAGATTCGAACTGCCGAATGCAGGAGTCAAAGTCCTGTGCCTTACCGCTTGGCGATAGCCCAAAGATAATTGATTCCCCTGCAAGCTTACCAGCGCTTCGGGACGATTGTTACCCGATTCACTATTCAGTGCTACGGGACGATTGCTACCCGATTCACTATTCAGTGCTACGGGTCTACCCCTCGCATCTTAAAATCCGCTTCGCGGATTGCTCGGGGCTGGGTCGACTTCAGCTTCGCTGAAGTTGACATGTGCCCGAAGGGATTCGAACCCCCGACCCACGGCTTAGAAGGCCGTTGCTCTATCCAGCTGAGCTACGGACACATAAATGCTTAGTCAGCAAGAGCGGGT
>JAILHY010000115.1 GCA_024695575.1 Lachnospiraceae bacterium | reverse complement strand
TACCACTAAGTTTACCCTGGCCGATGACGAGGCTCTTGATCTTATACATGATAATATAGATTTCCTTAACAAACGCCTTGGTGAGAAGGGCTACACGCTTAATGCGGAAATGATCAAACAGGAAGACGTCAAGCCTCCCGTGGCTGAAATGCTTTTAAATACTACAGACAGGCTTATGGTGTCCAGAACATCATTTGATGCAAGGATTTAACTGATATGGCAGAGGATAAGGGTAAACTAAAGACTAAACAGGCCATAGCGCTTGAATATGACCCCAATGACATTGCGCCTCGAGTAATAGCAAGCGGAAGCGGTCATCTTGCCGACAGGATCATTGAGGCTGCCAAACAGGAGGATATTCCCGTACACGAGGATCCCAAGCTTGCGGCTACTTTGTCCAAACTTGATGTCGGTGAGGCAATACCGCCCGAATTGTATGAGGTTGTGGCTGAGATACTTGTATTTGTCGACGCTATGGATAAAATTAAGAGTAAGGTAGGAAAATAGAAGTTTTTTGACCGGTTCCAGACAGTTTAACAGAGAAAAAGGACGGACAGGAGAGAGGCTGGCCGTTGAATTTTTAAAGAGTAACGGAATTATCATTGATAACACCAATTTCTACACAAGATGCGGTGAAATTGATATAGTTGGCAAGGACGGTAAGACTCTTGTCTTCTTTGAAGTAAAATACAGGCGTAACGGTAAATGCGGTTCACCTGCAGAAGCCGTTGGCTTTTATAAAAAACGGCATATAGTAAATGCAGCAAGGTTTTATCTATACAGATACGGTTACAGAGACGGCGTTTCGGTCAGATTTGATGTCATTAGTATTACCGGTAACGACATTCAGTGGATCAAATCCGCTTTTGACTGTTCCGGCCTGAATATTTAAAAAACATTAAGAATATATACGTTCACCATTAATATTTCTTTGGTAACATTTGGGTGTTGATTAGGAGGTGTCAGGTGGCCAATATACTTGTTTGTGATGACGACCATGAGATAGTTGATGCTATCGAAATATACCTTGAACAGGAAGGCTTTAAGGTTTATAAGGCCTACGACGGTATTGAAGCTTTGGATATTCTTAAAGATACTGATATTCAGCTTCTTGTTATAGATGTAATGATGCCGAGGCTTGATGGTATTCATGCTATCATGAAGATCCGTGAAAGTTCCAGTATTCCCATCATCGTTCTTTCTGCCAAGACAGAGGATCCCGACAAGATCTTAGGTCTTAATGTAGGTGCGGATGATTATATCGCCAAGCCCTTTAATCCCCTTGAACTTGTGGCAAGAGTCAAGTCCCAGTTGCGGCGTTATACCAAGCTTGGCAACATTCCCGAGGAAACAAGCGCCATCTATTCAGTGGGCGGTCTCATTATGAATGATGATACCAAGGAAGTTACGGTTGATGACGAACCTGTTAAGCTTACTCCCATTGAGTACAATATTCTTTTGCTCCTTGTTAAGAATCAGGGCAGAGTTTTTTCCATAGATCAGATTTACGAGAAGATCTGGAACGAGCAGGCAATCGGTGCAGATAATACCGTAGCCGTTCATATACGACATATCAGAGAGAAGATCGAGATCAATCCCCGCGAACCCAGATACCTTAAGGTGGTTTGGGGCGTAGGATATAAGGTTGACAAGATCTGACGGGAGCTTTAATGGCCAAAAGAAAAGTAACAAAGCCTGTCGTATCTGTTTCCGACAGGCTTAAAAAATATCTTCTTATCGTTCTTCAGGCCCTTTGCGGGGTTTTAATCGGTCTGTGTTTTTTTATCTACAATTCCAGTGCTGCACTCAGTGTATATAAGGATAACGAAGTATCGGTATATACGCCTGCCTTTCATGAATTAAGCGTTCCCTACCTTGATTCGGAAAACTATCAGACGAATATTGAACATGAGGTTGCGGAGGTTATCAAATACGGGGCAATCCAGCATGTTTTTGAAACAGATGGAGTATATGACCGGGACAAGGTCATCGAGATCGGTGAATATGTTCATCGTTTCGATACCGGTAAATACGATGGTCCCAAGGCTTATTATACCGTCGGAGACCTTGTTGCGTGGGGTAGAGATAAAGTCTCTCATATATACAGGTTCTTTTCAAAGGAGGAATATTATGAGTTCTTCCCTTCATTCAAAAGAGAGCCCATCGAAGGAGAGATTACGGCCATAGAAGATGGCGCGGAAGTTATCAGCGGATCAATGACTCTCTCGGCGGGTGATGATAAAGCTGATTCCTTTAACTATGCTTCCGTTGATGCCATAGAAAGCAGTTATCTTACGGTTGATGGTCTGAAACTTGAAGATATAGCTCTGGATATGGATGAGTATAAGACTTTAACCGAGAATCTCGAACTCTGTGTCAACAGCATTTATGAGGAGTATAACGATTATCTTGAGTTTGTAAGAGATGCGGGAGCGGAAGCTACCAACATTAGATATTACATTTCTTTTGCGGAGCAGGACAGGACTTCCGTATTTACCAATGCCGAGGCTATAGGCCTTAATGTGGCGGACGACAAGATCACCCAGAATTTCAAACAGTATGGTGAGTATCTTTATATCTGTCCAGCCAAACCTGATTTTGCCACCAATATGCCGGTTGATTTTTCGTATATCAACAACCTGATCGAAACCTACAGTTACGCATATCCTTCAACCTGTAAGTTCTGGATCGGTCTTGATACGGCATTCCCGGCATCGGATATTTTTTCAGATAACAGAAACGCATTTGAGAATACCGTACATATGATGCCCTGGATCATATCCCTTGGCGCCAGTGCGGTTATAGGCTTCATCGGACTTGCTTTTATCATCATCTTTATGGAGAAGAAACAATACTCCGTAAAGGGAGCTTCCGAACAGCTGGGTGATTTTGACAGACTGCCCATCGAGATAAGTATCTTGATGTTTATTATCCTTGTTCTGGTGCTTTGTATCGGTGAGCTTGTCCTTATACGTAACATTAATACCGATGTGCGAATAGACATGGGGGCGATAGTGCCTCTGTCCATCATGCTTGGCATCGATATATTTATCATGCTTTTGTTCTTTTACGGGTTTTCAAGGCGAGTTATCTGCAGAAACTTATTGGAAGGAAGCTTTTTTGTGGCGCTTTCTCCCTATGTTTCAAAGTGCCTTCGTAAGATCTACGCGAAGTTCTGGCGCTTTTACGACAGCGCCGGAGTAGTATTTCGAACCTGGAGCGCTTATATACTTTTCCTGCTTTTAAACATATTCTTCGGAAGCGTGATAATCTTCGGATCCCGTAAGGCAATTGCACTTGTAACTGTTATGCTCTTTGATATCATTGTAGGAGCCGTTCTTTTCAATCGAAGCATGGAAAGAAAGCGTATCATCGACGGTATCAGAAGGATCAATGCGGGAGAGTACGACTATCAGATAAATGACAGGCACATGCACGGTGATAACAAGGAATTTGCCGATGCCGTTAATAATATAGGTCATGCCATCAAAACAGCCGTAGACAGTAATATTAAGGACGAGAAGATGAAGGCTGATCTTATTACAAACGTTTCGCATGATATTAAGACTCCCCTTACGTCAATCATCAACTATGTGGATCTTTTGAAGCGTGAAAATATCAAGAATGATAAGGCCGCCAAATATATTTCGATCCTTGACGAGAAATCACAGCGTCTTAAGCAGCTGACCTTCGACCTGGTGGAGGCTTCAAAGATCACAAGCGGTAATATCAAGCTTGATATGAATCGTATCGATTTTAATGAGCTTTTAAACCAGGCAATCGGAGAGTTCGAGGAAAGGTTCGAAGAACGGGGTCTTTCGGTCATTAAGAATGTCAAGGGCGCTAATATGCATATTCTTGCAGATCCCGCCCGGATGTGGCGCGTTATAGAGAACCTGTTTAACAATATCTACAAGTATGCGCTGGAAAATACAAGAGTTTATCTTGATCTTGAGAATGTCAAAGTGGATAATGACATGCTTGTCATTATGTCCTTAAAGAATATTTCGGGACAGAAATTAAATATCCCCGCAGAAGAGCTCACTGAGAGATTCATACGGGGAGATGTTTCAAGGTCTACCGAAGGCACCGGCCTTGGTCTTTCAATTGCCAAGTCACTTACCATGGCGCAGGGCGGAACCTTTGATATTTATCTTGACGGCGATCTTTTTAAGATAACCATTAGCTTTAATTCCTGTACCGAACAGATATCAGACTAATTCGAAATTCTTACGCTCGTTGTATTTGTTAAGTACCTCGTGGATCTTTTCTGTCGAGGTAGTAACGTTGGTGATCGGAACATCGTGATTAAGGAAATCGATGATCTGTGCGATAAACTTACTAACATCTGCTTCGAGATAGTAAGGTCTTTCTTTAAGCTTGGGATCTGTGTAGATAAGATTGGTAGTGATTATCTTATCGAATATGCACTGCTCATAAGCCTTATCGAAGGCGTCAAGTCCGTTGTTGAACTGGCCGAAGGTAGCCAGTATGAACACGCGCTTGGCGTTCTTTTCTTTTAGCTGACGTGCTGTATCCAGCATGCTTTCACCGGATGAGATTATGTCATCAACAATAATCACATCCTTGCCGTCAATGTTATCGCCAAGGAACTCGTGAGCTACGATGGGGTTCTTTCCGTTAACGATCTTTGAATAGTCACGACGCTTGTAGAATAATCCTGCATCAACTCCAAGTACACCTGCAAAATAAACGGCTCTGTCCAAAGCACCTTCATCGGGGGAGATGACAACAGTGTGATCCTTGTCGATTATCATATCGTCCATGCCGTTAAGCAATGTCTTTAAGAACTGATAATAGGCACTGAAATTGTCGAATCCGCTTAAAGGAGTTGCGTTCTGAACTCTGGGATCGTGAGCATCGAAAGTAATGAGATTCTCAACACCCATATCACGTAATTCCTCAAGTGCATAAGCACAGTCAAGAGATTCTCTGGTGGAGCGCTTGTGCTGTCTTCCTTCGTAAAGGTAAGGCATGATAACGTTGATCCTTGCGGCTTTACCGTTAGCAGCGGAGATAAGTCTCTTAAGATCCTGATAGTGATCGTCTGGACTCTTGTGATTGATATATCCGTTCATGTTGTAGGTGATGGAACTGTTGCAGACATCAACAAGAATGAACAGATCTTTACCGCGGACGGATTCATGAAATACACCCTTGCCTTCGCCTGTTCCGAAACGGGGAGTCTCACCGTCTATAAGATAGGTGGGGGCAACATATCCCTGAAAAGCAGGATCATTCTTATATTTGGAAAGCAGATCCTTACGGAAACTTACAAGATAATTATCCACACTCTTACCGAGTTTGGCTGCTGATTCCATTGCTACAACCTTAAGCGGCGCTACAGGGAGCGCATTGTCGAGTACGCGTAAATTAGGCATGATTACTCCTTTAATGTTTTCTGCAAACATTTTATACACTCTGTTAGTGACACGTCAAGGAAATTCGGGTAAGATAGAAAAGAAGAATGACATGGGATCTCACACCTGAAGGTTCGGGATGACAGTTTCATAGTGGATATCACGTCATTCCATGACAAAGGAAGAGGAATCCCATCAGGGTAACAATAATAATATGGCTGATAAAACTAATAAAGCACGTATCATCACAGGCGTTACTCCCGGGTCACCCGCGGAGAGCGCTGGCTTACAGGTCGGTGATGAAATTTTAAAAATAAACGGCGAAGAGATCGAGGATATTTTCGATTACAGATACGCCGTTCTTTCTGAGAAATTAAATATAGTAGTATCCCGTGAGGGCAAGGAACTATCCTTTGACATAGATAAGTCTGAGGATGACGATCCCGGACTTGAGTTTGCCAGCGGACTTATGGATGAATACAGAAGGTGCAGGAATAACTGCATTTTCTGTTTTATAGATCAGATGCCTCCCGGAATGAGAGAGACTCTATATTTTAAGGATGATGACTCAAGGCTTTCCTTCCTTCAGGGTAACTACGTGACCCTTACCAATTTAAGCGACAAGGACGTTGACAGGATTATCCGTTTTAAAATGGAGCCTATCAATATTTCTTTTCAGACCACTAATCCAGAGCTTCGCTGCAAAATGTTAAATAACCGTTTTGCGGGAGATTCCTTAAAGATCGCCGACAAGCTGTACGAAGCAGGCGTTATCATGAACGGGCAGATCGTTCTTTGTAAGGGAGTAAATGACGGAGCGGAGCTTGAAAGATCCCTTCGGGATTTATCTAAGTATGCGCCTGTTCTTGAAAGCGTATCGGTGGTACCGGTGGGCCTTTCCAAATACAGAGAGGGTCTCTACCCTTTGGAACCTTTTGAAAAAGAAGATGCATGCAAGGTAATAGACCTTATCGAAAGCTTCCAGAAGGAAATGTACGAGCGTCACGGCCTTCATTTTGTACATGCAAGTGACGAGTGGTATATACTGGCCGATCGGGAGCTACCCGAGGAAGATCGTTACGACGGATACCTTCAGCTTGAAAACGGCGTCGGAATGTTAAGACTTCAGCGCACAGAGTTTGATGAGGCCTTTGAACACAGACCTAAGGGCATTAAGAAGCTATTTATGCGAAAGCATGAATGTACCGTGATCACAGGGCGCCTTGCTTATCCTTATATCAAAAGCTATGCTGACAGGATCATGGCGGAATACCAAAAGATCAAGATCCAGGTGGTTGCCATCAGAAATGACTTTTTCGGTGAGCGTATCACCGTTGCGGGACTTCTTACCGGCGGAGACATAATCGCACAGTTAAAAGAACAGCATTATTACAAAGAACTTCTTTTACCTGAGTGTATGTTAAAGGCTGATGATCCCGTGTTCCTTGATGACGTGAAGCTCTCGGAACTTGAGAGCGCTTTACAAGTTAAGGCGGGGGTTGTAAAATCAAACGGATACGAATTGTTCCATTCATTGTTAGGACAGTAGGAGATATTTAATGAGCAGAAAACCCATAGTTGCGGTGGTTGGACGCCCCAATGTAGGCAAGTCCACTTTCTTTAACGCCATCGCAGGTGAAAAGATATCTATAGTAAAGGATACACCCGGTGTAACAAGAGACAGGATCTACACCGATGTTTCCTGGCTTGATAAGGCATTTACCCTTGTTGATACCGGCGGTATCGAACCCGATTCTTCCGATGCCATCCTTAAGCAGATGAGAGAGCAGGCGGAGATCGCCATTGCTGCTGCCGATGTCATTTTATTTATGACTGATGTTAAGCAGGGCCTTGTGGATTCCGATTCCAAGGTTTGCGATATGCTTCGCAAATCCCGTAAGCCTGTGCTTTTGGTTGTTAACAAAGTCGACGATTTCAACAAATACCAGGCGGATGTTTACGAGTTTTACAATCTGGGAATCGGTGATCCGTACCCGGTTTCTTCCGTTAACAGGCTTGGCTTTGGTGATCTTCTTGATGAAGTTATCAAGTTTTTCCCCGAGGATAGCCCCGAAGATGTTGAAGATGACCGTAT
This sequence comes from Lachnospiraceae bacterium, assembly GCA_024695575.1. Classification (GTDB taxonomy): domain Bacteria; phylum Bacillota; class Clostridia; order Lachnospirales; family Lachnospiraceae; genus UBA1258. The sequence continues at coordinate 6,527 of JAILHY010000115.1, read as the reverse complement.
CAAGGTTGCTGTTATCGGTAAGCCCAATGTTGGCAAGTCTTCTCTTATCAACAAAATCCTCGGTGAGAACCGACTGATAGTATCTGACATTGCAGGAACCACCAGAGATGCAGTTGACACAGATGTCAAATATGGCGACAAGGAATATGTTTTCATAGACACGGCGGGTGTCAGACGTAAGGCCAAGATCAAGGAAGACCTGGAAAAGTACATGATCGTAAGGACTCTTTCCGCTGTTGACAGGGCGGATGTTGTTCTTCGTTTGATCGATGCCACAGAAGGCGTTACGGAGCAGGATGCCAAGATCGCCGGTATTGCCCACGACAACGGCAAGGCTATCATTATCGTTGTTAATAAATGGGACGCAGTAGAGAAAGATGACAAGACCATCTACAAGTTTACGGATGATGTAAAGAATACTCTTTCTTTCATGCAGTATGCGGAGATCCTGTTTATTTCGGCCGCTACGGGTCAGCGTATTCCCAGACTCTTTGAGAAGATCGACAGTGTTTACAGCAATTACTGCATGCGTGTTCAGACCGGTACTCTTAACGAGATCATGGTCAAGGCCGTTGCAATGCAGCAGCCTCCTACAGATAAGGGCAGGAGACTTAAGCTTTTCTATATTACGCAGGTTTCAGTCAAACCTCCGACATTTGTCATCTTTGTTAATGACAAGGAACTGATGCATTTCTCATATACCAGATATATCGAGAACCAGATAAGGGATACCTTCGGATTCGTGGGTACGCCACTCCATTTCATTATCAGACAGAGAGAGGATAAAGAATAATGATCGTTGCAAGACTTTTGTGTATTGTGATCGGATATGTTTTCGGTGCTTTTCAGACAGCTTTCTTTTACGGGAAAATGAAAGGTATCGATATCAGGGAGCACGGCAGCGGCAACGCCGGGACCACCAACACATTGAGAGTACTTGGTACCAAAGCGGGACTAATCGTATTTGCGGGTGACATGCTTAAGTCTATCATAGCCATCTGCCTTGTAAGACTTATCTTTAAGAATTTATACCCCGATTTCCTGCCCCTTCTTTCTTTGTACACCGGAGCGGGCTGCATACTGGGACATAACTTTCCTTTTTATATGAATTTTAAGGGCGGAAAGGGCATAGCGTGCACAGGCGGTATTATGATCGCCATGCACTGGCTCTTTGTTCCTGTGGGTCTTATTGTTTTCTTCGGAACATTTTTTGCAACACACTATGTAAGCCTTGGATCACTGCTTCTCTACATTGCCTTTTTTGTAGAGACCATTGTTTTAGGTCAGCTTGGGATATTCGCCGTATCACAGGCTACTCTTATCGAAATGTACATAATCGTTTTCTTACTTGGCGTAATGGCATACTGGAAGCACTGGGGCAATATTCAGCGACTTGTTCACGGCGAGGAAAGAAAGACCTATCTTATCAAAAAGAATAAAGAAGAAGGAACGAAATAATGAATATCGGAATAATAGGCGCAGGCTCCTGGGGCATTGCGCTTTCTGTCTTACTTGAGAAAAACGGGCACAAAGTAACTGTCTGGTCGGCTCTTCCCGAAGAGATCGATATGCTTAACGAAAAAAGAGAGCACGAACAGAAACTTCCTGGTGTCAAGTTAAAAGAAGACATTTCTTTTTCAAAGGATCTTGAGGCAACCATAAAGGATAACGAAATGCTGGTGCTTGCCGTACCTTCACCCTTTATCCGAAGCACCTGCAAGTCCATGAAACCTTATGTAAAAGAAGGTCAGATCATCGTAAGCGTCGCTAAGGGTATTGAAGATGAAACACTCATGACCCTTTCGGAAGTAATAGAGCAGGAAATCCCCCAGGCTCAGGTTACGGTTATGTGCGGACCAAGCCACGCAGAGGAAGTAGGGAGGGGTATCCCCACTACCATCGTGGTTGGCGCTCACAAAAGAAAGACAGCAGAGACCGTTCAGAATGCATTTATGAACGAAAGCTTCAGGGTTTACACAAGCCCCGACATGCTTGGAATGGAAATCGGTTCGGCCCTTAAGAACGTGGTTGCTCTTGCAGCCGGAACCGCAGACGGTCTTGGATACGGCGATAATACGAAAGCTGCTCTTATCACAAGAGGTATCGCAGAGATCACAAGACTCGGTACTGCAATGGGCGGTAAGGCAGAGACCTTTGCAGGACTTACCGGAATCGGCGATCTTATCGTTACCTGTGCCAGCATGCATTCCCGTAACAGACGTGCCGGAATCCTAATCGGTCAGGGTAAGTCGATGGAAGAGGCCATGGCTGAAGTTAAGATGGTTGTAGAGGGCGTTTATTCTGCCAAGGCAGCTCTTAAGCTTGCATGTAAGTACAATGTGGAGCTTCCCATAATCGAGCAGGTCAATCTTGTTCTTTTTGAAGGAAAGAATCCTGCCGAGGCGGTTAGAGACCTTATGATCCGTGATAAAAAGATTGAGATTGGAGAAGGCTTCGATGAATAATAATTTCAAATCAACAGACGAATACATAGCATCCGAAGAGCTTATGGGCAGCGTTAACATTGCCATAGCCCTTCAGAAACCCCTTCTTATAAAGGGTGAGCCGGGAACAGGAAAAACAATGCTTGCTCAGGCCGTAGCAAAGGCTCTCAACAAGAAGCTCATCGTCTGGAATATCAAATCCACCACCAAGGCTTCGGAAGGTCTTTATACCTACGATACAATACAGCGTCTTTATGACGGCCAGTTTGGCGGGGATGATGTTAATAACATCGCTCATTACATTAAGCTTGGTAAGCTTGGTGAGGCGTTTTCCTCCGACGAACAGGTTGTTCTTCTTATAGACGAGATCGATAAGGCCGACCTTGAGTTTCCCAATGACTTACTCTGGGAGCTTGATCAGATGGAGTTTTACATCTATGAGACCAAGGAAACCGTTAAGGCTAAGCAGCGTCCCATAGTTATCATCACATCCAATGCGGAGAAGGAACTTCCCGATGCATTCCTTCGTCGTTGTATTTTCCATTACATTGATTTCCCGGATCAGACACTGATGGAAGATATTGTTCGTACTCATTTCCCTAATATCGAAGAAAACCTTATGAAGAATGCCATGAAGGTATTTTATGACATTCGTTCATATTCTCAGATCCGTAAGAAACCTGCCACAAGCGAGCTCATAGACTGGCTTAATGCGCTTATCATCGCAGGTATTGATCCCGAAAAGATCAAAGCAGAGCTTCCTTTCGTGGGAGTCCTTATCAAAAAGGACGAAGATCTCGAAGTTGTAAGAAGAAGGGTAGATTAATCTGATGTTTTCGACTTTCTTTTACACGTTGAAAGCAAAGGGACTGGATGTTTCCTTAAGCGAATGGCTTTCTTTGTTTGACGCCATGGATAAGGGTTTAAACAACGGAAGCCTTACGGCATTTTATTATATGGCAAGGGCGATCCTTGTTAAGTCCGAAACGGATTTTGACAAGTTCGATCTTGCTTTCGAAGAGTGCTTTAAGGGCATTAAATCTGACAATACCATTACTGACCGCATGCTTGAGTGGCTTGATAAATCCGAGTTTCAGGAGATGCTCCACGAGGAGGAACGTTACTGGCTCAATCAGGTCGAAGACATGCATGTTGACAAAGAAGATGTTGAGACCAAGTTCAAGGAGCGACTTAAGGATCAGGATTCCGAGCATAACGGCGGTTCATACTGGATCGGTACCATGGGTAAGACCCAGTTTGGTAATATGGGCGGTAACATCGGCGGTATCAGAGTAGGCGGAAGTACCGGTTATCAGTCAGCTTTTGCCGTTGTGGGCGCCAGAAAGTACAAGGATTTCCGCGATGACAGAATGCTTGATAACAGGCAGTTCCAGCAGGCATTCAGGAAACTTCGTCAGTTTTCAAGTAAGCTTGATATCCCCAAGACCGAACTTGATATTAACGGAACCATAGATGAAACCTGTAACTGCGGCGGAATGCTCCGTATCGTAATGGACAGACCCCGTAAGAATGCGGTGAAGCTTCTTTTGCTCATGGACTCAGGCGGTACCATGATCCCCTTCATGAAGCTCTGTAATGAGCTCTTTCAGTCCATTTACAAATCTAATCACTATAAAGACGTAAAGACTTACTATTTCCATAACTGTATCTATGCCAAGATGTACAAAACACCGGAATGTGAGAACGGTGACTGGGTAGATACTGACTGGGTCTTCCGAAACCTTGACAGTGACTACAAGGTAATAATCGTAGGGGACGCTGCCATGGCTCCAGAGGAACTGTATTCCACCACAGGTAACTACCGAGGCCCTAACGGCGGACTTTCCGGCGAACAGTGGCTTTTGCTTCTTAAACAGCATTATAAGAAGGTTGTATGGCTCAATCCCAAGATGGCACCGGGACATGCGCCCTGGAGAGAGGCGGAGACCAAGGTTAAGGAGATATTCCCCATGTATAAGCTTACCGTAGAAGGCTTAAACGAGGCTATGGTCAAGCTCATGTCAAGGTAGACAAGGGTTACATTATAAACCTAAAATTATCCTTTTTTGATTAATGTGCCCATCTTTCGTGCCCGATATATTTGTTGAGTGAACAAAGAATAGAGGGAACGGAAATGATGAGAAAAAACCTTATTTCAAAACAGATCATTAAGGCAATCACCATTGGAATCAGTGCAAGCTAGCTTTTTCAGCCTGTAGCCGTATTTGCATATGATACCGATGTAAACAGCGAAGATAATAATTCTAGTGAGGAAGCATCTTTCGATGATATTGCCGATTCTATAGAAAGCAGTGTTTCTGACGTTGCCGCTTTTTCAGAGCAGGTTCTTATTAAGACCGAAGAGGTTAAAGAAGCTGCAGGTTCTGCTTTGGAAGCAGTTAGCACAAGTGACGCTTCCGAATCTCACAATGTTCCTGAATCAGAATATTCAATAAGCACAGCAGATTCAGCCATCGACAGACTGGCTGAAAATGTTGATGCTGTTAATAAGATTGTTGCAGACGCCAACGAATCCGTTGATGCCGTTAATGCTATCCTTGAAGGCAAAGATGACGAGGCGGGCTTTAACAGCGAGGTTACCGGTGCTATCGAAGCATACGGATCTGCAAGTTCTGAATTTGAATCGGCTGTTTCTGATGCAAAAGAAAGCATTGATTCCGCAAAGGGCGATATTGAAGATACTTTGTCAAAGTTCAGAGAAAGCACCATCGAAAAGAATATTAAAAAGGTTGGATGGAAAAGTGATCTTGACAAGAAGGTTACCTATTCCGTAGCCAAGGTTGATGAAGAAGGCAAGACTGTGGTTGACGAAAACGGAAATCCCGTACTTGAAGAGCTTACAAAGAAACTTCACTACAAGCTTGAAAACGGTAACAAGATGAGCGGTACCGGAATCGTTATTTTTGAATCCAATGAAAGAGTTGTGGACAAGCAGGCTCTTGCAGAGGAAATAGCCGAAGCTAAGGCAAACGGCACCGGCGTTAAGGTGACAGTCGGATCCTCCACCTACGATGCCATCGAAAAAGAAATCGACGGAAACACCCTTACCAATAACAAGATCGTAACTAAAGTTGTTACCGCTTATACCGGAGCCTCCCTTAATGTTGATGGTGCGTCTAAGACGAAGGTCCTTGAACAGACCTGGGAAGCTTCCGCAAGAGTATACGAGACTACCGTTCGTAACGATAACTGGTATTCGGAAAACATTATTCTTTCCGAATATGACAATGACTATATTAACGATAACGGCTCAACCGTTACCATCGATCACGAGAACGGTGAAAGTGCCGGATTTGCAACAAAGATCAAGAATGCAGTAGGCATTGCTGATGCGGAAAATGCAAAGACTGAAAGCGCACAGAAACTTGCAGCTGCGACTTTGGCCGAAAAAGAAGCAAAGGATGCAGAGGCAAAGGTAAATGAGCTTCTTAATAAACTTAAAGATATCACTGTTAACGGTCTTGAAAGAAATCTGGCCGAGTTAAACGATGATATCATCAAAGCAAAGGAAGATCTTAAGAGTGCAAAAGAAAAGAGAGATGCTTTAAAGGCTGAGCTTGAGTCTCTTAAGTCTGATAACAAGATCGAGAAGATTGCTGATCTTACCAGGCCTGTTGAAACAGTTGTTGATCCTGCTCCTACCAAGGCTGATGATACCGCAATTGTAACCGCATCCGAATTCATCGGCGGCGAAGTCGAGGTTGTTTCGGAGAATACTCCTGAGGTTATCGTAATTTCCGAACCTGACGTTGCTGAATCAGCACCCGCGGAAGCTTCTGTTTCAGAGAACATTCAGGAAACCGAACCTGTTGTTACAGAGCCCATGCAGGAAATGAACGCTAACGAAGAGACAGAAGAAAAGGCTGAAGAGAAAGCTTCAGAAACTGTCGTACCTTCAGTAGAAATTGATGACGAAGACTCCGCTAAAGCAGCTGCTCCCGTTATTGTGGATGCAGAAGAGGAGGAAGCTCCTTTGGCAGTTTATCCCGAAACTGAGAAGATGAACCGGTGGTGGATCCTTATAATACTCGCGCTTGGAACTGCAGGAGCTGATATGTACAG
>JAILHY010000101.1 GCA_024695575.1 Lachnospiraceae bacterium | reverse complement strand
GATGAGGACCGGGTTATTCTTGGTCTTGCGGGAAAGAATCTGGATCACGGAGCGAATCTCGGAATCACGACCGATAACGGGATCCAGCTTGTTGTTCCTGGCAACTTCCACCAGGTCACGACCGTATTTATTTAAGGTATCATAAGTATCCTCGGGGTTATCGCTTACCACCCGCTGATTGCCTCGCACTGTGGAAAGAGCCTTAAGGAAGCGTTCCCTTGTGAGTCCGTATTCGTCAAACATTGCCTTAATGTTACGGGCGGGGTACTTCAATATGGACAGGAATATATGCTCAACCGATACATACTCATCCCCCATGGCCTTGGATTCGTCCTCGGCAAAAGTAAGTGCTTTGTTCATAGCCTCGCCTACGAAGGGCTGACCGCCCTGCACCCTGGGACGCTTCTCGATCTCGGAAACAACACGGTCCGTAAAATGCTCTGTGTTGATCTCCATGCGTTCGATCAGCTTAAGAATGAGGCTGTCATCGAGACGAAGTAAAGCCAGTATAAGATGCTCCTCTGCTATCTCCTGGTTTCCGTATTCAAGCGCAATCTTTTCGCAATCCTGAACAGCCTGCATAGATTTCTGAGTAAATTTCGTAATGTTCATATAATCACCTTCTTACAATGTAAAACTGCTCGCCTTGTTATACATTTAATATAACACGCCGAGCAGTTCCGTCAATAACCCATTCGCATTGTTTATAGTTTTTTTATTTCATCGCCAGAGTTTTTTCATAAGCTGCGATCACCGCATCCATCACTGCTCCGCGAAATCCCGATTCTTCCAAAGCCCGCACGCCCTGGATCGTGGATCCCCCGGGTGAGCAGACCTGATCCTTTAGTTCGCCGGGATTCTTTCCGCTTTCAAGGGTGAGAGCCGCTGATCCTTTCAGCATCTTGGCTGCAAGCAATGTGGCTTCTTTTCGCGGTAATCCGCAGGCAACACCGCCGTCCGCCAGGGCTTCGATGAACATCTGTGCATAAGCCGGTCCGCAGCCTGCTACAGCAGACCCCGCATCTATAAGTTTCTCAGGCAAAAGAACGCATTCTCCCGCCTCTTTAATGGCCGAAATGATCTCATCAACGTTTTCTTTTGCAAGATCCGGATCGTATGAATAAAGGATTACGCCCTCTCCGATTGAAGCAGGAGTATTGGGCATAATGCGAAGGACCTTGCAGTCGCATCCTGCCATTCGCTTAATGTCAGCTATGGAAAGCGCCGCCGCCATAGTTATAAGGGTAAAGCTTCCGGCAGGCCTCTTACCAAGGGTTTCCGAAATATCCGCAAGCATATCCGCCATCATCTGGGGCTTTACTCCAAGGAATATGTAGTCACAATCCTCTGCAATATCAAGGTTTGAAACGCTCTTAGCCTTAAGTTCCGAAGCAAGCGCATCAGCCTTGGCCTTCGTGCGGTTTGAAAGAAAGATATCCGAGCCCGACACCGTCTTTGCAACAGCCCTTGCCATGGCTCCACCCATGTTGCCGCATCCTATGAATCCGTAAGTTTTGCCCATTTCTAATTGCCCCCTTAAAGGTTACTCTCTTATCTGTCCGTTTCCGTAAACAACGTATTTGTAGCTTGTAAGCTCCTTAAGACCCATGGGACCTCTTGCGTGTATCTTCTGGGTCGAGATTCCGATCTCCGCTCCCAGTCCGAACTCGCCGCCGTCCGTAAACCTGGTGGACGCATTCACGTAAACCGCCGCCGCATCAACCTCGTTGAGGAAACGCTCTGCTGCCCCGTAGTTTCCTGTAATGATAGCTTCCGAGTGGCCCGTGGAATGATCCGAAATGAACCGAAGAGCCTCATCCTCATTCTTTACCGTCTTAACCGCCAGAATCTGGTCGCCGTACTCCGTATCCCAGTCTTCCACGGTAGCCGGAACTCCCCTGCTTCCAAGGACTTCCAGTGCTTTTTCGTCACAACGGAGCTCCACATGCTTATCATCAAGGAGCGGAACCGCCGCATCAAGGAAGGGCTTTAACACAGCCTCATCTATTATCACACACTCCGCCGCATTGCAAACCGAAGGTCTCTGACACTTTGCATTAAAAAGAATCTTCGCTCCAAGATTTAAATCTGCCGAGGATTCAACGTATATATGGCAGACTCCCTCACCGGTACGGATAACGGGAACACTTGCATTATCCACAACGGACCTGATGAGATTTCGTCCGCCCCTGGGAATAAGAACATCCAGGTACTTACTAAGGTGCATAAGCTCCGTGGCACTCTCTCTGGAAGTGTCAGTCACAAGCATTACAGCATCCTCCGGAATCCCCGCTGAAGCGATGGCTTCCCGCATTATGTTAACCACTGCTTTATTTGAATTAATGGCTTCCTTGCCGCCTCGAAGAATCACGGCATTACCGGTCTTTAAAGTAAGAGCTGCCGCATCCACCGTTACGTTGGGTCTTGCCTCGTAGATGATGCCTATAACTCCGATGGGCACCCTTCTTTTGGCTATAAAAAGGCCGTTGGGACGACGCACTCCGTCCAGGGTTTCACCGATGGGATCGGGGAGCGCCACAATCTCCTTAAGGGATTCAACAATCCCGTCTATCCTCTTATCGTTCAAAGAAAGCCTGTCGATCAGGGATTCTCTCATGCCCGATTCTCTGGCCGCCTTCAGATCTTCAAGGTTTGCGGCGATCCACTCGTCACGCCGTTTATCTATTTCAAAAGCAATATGCAAAAGAGCACTGTTCTTCCGACTGGTGTCTGCAACCGCCATGATCCGGGATGCTTCTTTTGCCCGTTCCCCCATTAACTCAAGTTCAGTCATAGATTCTCCTTTATACTATGCTTTACCGCGAAATCTGGTACCGATTTCCTTACCCTCAACAATGTCGTAGATCTTCTCGGGATCCGCACCGTTGGCAATGACCATGTCAACTCCCGCGCCCATTGCGATCTTTGCCGCGGAAAGCTTGGTAACCATGCCGCCCGTTCCCCGCCAGGAGCCCTTGCCCCCTGCGATATCCATAAGCTCAGGTGTGATCTCCTTAACCTCGGGAATTATCTTCGCATTCTTGTTGGACTTAGGATCCGAATCGTACAGCCCGTCTATATCAGACAAAAGAATAAGCAGGTCCGCCTCCACAAGTTCCGAAACGATGGCCGACAGTGTGTCGTTATCACCAAGCACCTTATTTTCGCCAGTTTCGATCTCGGCTGCGGAAACCGAGTCATTTTCATTTACTATAGGAATGATCCCCATCTCCAGGAGCTTGCGCATGGTTCCCGACAGGTGCTCTTTCCTTACAGGATCCGCCACGTCCCCGTCAGTCAAAAGAATCTGCGCCACTGTCCGTCCGTATTCTCCAAACATCTGGTCATAGACATGCATGAGCCTGCACTGTCCCACTGCCGCAGCTGCCTGCTTAAGCCGAAGTTCCGATGGGCGTTCCTTGAGCATAAGTTCCTTGGTCCCGACACCGATGGCACCGCTTGTTACAAGCACCACTTCGTGACCGAAGCCTTCAAGATCCGCAAGGACTCTGGATAGCCTCTCGATATTCTTTAAATTCAATGCGCCCGTATCATGTGTGATGGTGGATGTTCCTACCTTAACAACGATACGATAACAGTTCTTTTGCCACATAACCTACTCCTTTAAGATCCTCCGCTTCGCTCCGGATGACATATTACTCATATTGCCTTGCTCCGTCTCCGTGGCTTTATCACAGTATAGCACTAAAGCATTTGCTTGTCACCTGTATAATTAAGGCTCTTTTTCCATCAAAAAAGCCCTGCCACTTTCGTGACAGGGCCTTAAGTCAGCATGTACGCTTATGGATTAGTTGTTACCCTTCCACTCGTTGTACTGTCTCTGAGCTTCT
>JAILHY010000077.1 GCA_024695575.1 Lachnospiraceae bacterium | reverse complement strand
ACAGTTCCGGACAGCAGTCGAGGCTTATGTGGCTTCCCTTCCGGTGGAAGACAAGGTGGCGGGGCTGTTTATCGTAAGTCCCGAGCAGATCACGGGAGTTCAGACCGCCGTAATGGCCGGTGATGGAACCAGGGATGCACTTTCTAAATATGCGGTAGGCGGGATAGTTTACGCCGATAAAAATATCACGGGAGCAGCCAAATTCAAGGAAATGCTTGAAAAGACCAAGGAATTTGCGCGGGTACCCCTTTTTCTTGCAATTAACGAAGAGCCCGGCAAGGGCGTGCTTGCTACCAAGCTTAAACTTGCAGAGACCATAGACGAGGCTGAGATCGCTGCGACACAGGATCCTAAGGTGGCTTATGATCAGGCCACGACAATTGCTTCATATCTGAGAGAATACGGGCTTAACTTGAATCTTGGCATAGTTGCGGATGTATTGACCAATCCGGACAGTGAATCAAAGGACCCCAATTTCGGGGCAGATCCTGCATTATGCGCCTCCATGACGGCTGAGATGGCCAAGGCCTACATGCAGTGGGGAATAGCATCGGCCCTTAAGTTCTTCCCCGGGGAAGGGGACAATCAGGGTGATACCGCAGGCGGCCTTGTGACCGTGGAGCGTACCCTTGATGAAATGAAGGCCTGCGAGTTTACAAGTTTTATGGCCGGACTTGAAGCCGGAGCCAACATGCTTATGGTAAGCCATGTTTTTGCACCCAATGTCACAGGTGACAACGAGCAGTGCTCCAGGAGCCACACCCTTCTTACGGATGTGCTGAGAGTGGAATACGGTCTTGATGATGTTATAATAATCACGGATGCACTTAACAAAGCAGCTATCTCCAGCTATTACGATTCGGCAGAGGCAGCGGTTGCTTCTCTTAAGGCGGGAGCGGACATGCTTCTTTTGCCTGAGGATTTCGTTGAAAGCTATGAAGGCGTGCTGGAAGCAGTGAGCAAGGGCGTTGTGTCCATAGACAGGATAGATGCTTCCCTTGTACGTATCTTCAAGGTAAAGTTTAAGGGCATGAGTGCGGCGGAAGTCGAGGCATTAACCGCACCGGTCAGCGAGGATTCGGAGGACGCTTCGGGCAACAACGAATCCGGTGATACACAGGACAATGAGTAGGAGATTTAAACATTATGATAAAGAAATCAGGTGCCTTTATCCTGGCATCATTACTGGCGTTTGGCTGCATGGCCTGCGGTAGCGGCTCGTCAGTGACCACATCGGTCAGCGATCTTCCGCGGGTATCCATTGACTCAACAGTGGAATTTGGCAAGAATTCAACCGTCGGTGTGGCGGAGACCAAATCGGAAACATCGACTGAAGCCTCAGTTTCAGTGGAAACTTCAACAGAAACCACTGCTTCGACCGAAACAGTCAACGAGGCGCAGACCTCGACGGAAAGCATCGACGATACAAATAAGGGGGACACTCAGGTGGACAGAAGCAGAGTATTTGATATCCTGTCTCAGATCAATATAGGATGGAACATCGGAAACACTTTGGATGCAACAGGCGGCGGCAATACTCTTGACGCGGAAACTTCCTGGGGTAACCCCAGAGTCACTCAGGAGCTCATCGATGCAGTTGCGGACAAGGGATTCAATGCAATCAGGGTTCCGGTTACTTTTGCAAATCACTTGGGACCTGCGCCCGATTACACCATCAATCCCGAATGGCTGGGTCGCGTGAAGGACGTGGTTGACTACTGCGTGGCAAGGAATCTCTACATTATTCTCGATACACATCACGAGACCAATTACTGGTTAAAGACCGAGCCTGCCAATCAGGATGCATTATGTGCGGAGCTTGCAGCCATCTGGACTCAGCTTGCGGAATGCTTTAAGGATTACGATGAGAAGCTCATGTTTGAAGGCATGAATGAGCCCCGCAAGGTCGGAAGCGCCAAGGAATGGAGCGGCGGCACCAGGGAAGAGCGCGTGGTCATCAATGCCATGAACAAAGCCTTTGTGGATGCGGTTCGTGCTACAGGCGGCAACAACTCGGATCGTGTTCTTATTATATGCGGTTACGGCACCAGCGCAGAGAGGGACGCTCTTAACGAGCTTGAGATTCCCGAGGACGGAAATATCGCTGTTGCGGTTCACATGTATACACCTTATTTCTTTACCTATATTGCGGACGGCTCCTATTCTAACTGGGACGGCAGCAAAAAGAACGACATCACCGGCGCTGTCAAGAACGTGGAAGACGCCCTGTTAAGTAAGGGAATCCCCGTTGTAGTTACCGAAATGGGATGCCAGTACAAAGAAAACACCGAGGATATCCTTCGCTGGATCGCCGATTATATGGGCGTTATGGGTGAAAAGGGCATGAAATGCTTCGTTTGGGACAACAATATCTATAACGGTAACGGCGAGAAATTCGGCCTTATAAGCAGATACACCAGACAGTGGTACAACGAGGCCATCGTTGATGCCTATGTTAGCCATGCAAAATAAAGAATCCGGAAAGCGGTAAATGACATGAGTAAAGCCGGAAGAGGCGTTCAAAAATTTTTATACTTAATAGCGGGACTATGCGCGATCGCGTCCGGACTGATCCTTCTTTATTCCGTTAAGTACGGGACCATCAGCATTACCGGTTCTTCTGCATCCGCAACGGACAATGATGTTCCGGTGGTTGCGGTGGCGGACAAGATCGAAGCCCTTAAGGGAAGCGATTTCTGGTCCAAGGCGGAGGAACTCCTGCACGAGTACATCGGAGACAAGGCTGCGGATATCATCGACGACTTAAAGAACGGTCAGCAGGTAGAAAAAACAATCTCCTGGGCGGATCTTCAGTGGGAGCAGAATTCTGAAAGCTACTGGGAATTCCGCAGGGTGCTTGACTACTTAAACGAGGAAGCAAGGAGACAGAGCGCTTCCGGTAACAACGTGGCATCGGGCAACAATGTGGCATCAGGCAACGACTTTACCACAGGCCAGTATGTATGGCTCCTGGACGATACTCCCGGTAATTTCACTATACATTATCCCGGCTGTACCGAGGTTGAGAAGATCCCTGCCAAGAACAGGTCCTACTCATCCCTCACCATTGCGGCGCTTAAGAAGAGCGGTTACCAGCCCTGTGAGATCTGTCTTGCCAAGAAGGTTTCCGACAGCGAGACCATTGACTACAGCATCAATATCTTCAACGAAAGCTACTGGAACGACATTTTTGCAAATACCGAAGCCATCAAGAACATGACGGTTGAAAACGGCCTCATCAACGCGACCTTCACCATTCCTTCAAAGTACATGGGCAGCGTTTCACAGACCGAGCTTGACAAGTCAGTCAACGGCACAGACATTAAATCAGCCAAAAGAAACACGGATGGAAGCGTTACGCTGGTTATTTCCAACGAGAAGCAAAAAGAACTGGCTTACGCTCTCGGTGCTGAGTTCAGGGAAGCTCTTGAAGATATGATAGGAGCAAAGAATTCTCCTAACGTAACTTCCATTTCCGCTAACGATGACTTTACCAAGTTTACGGTAAGGACGACCAACACCGCAGTGGATGCGGCAGAGAATCTCCTGGTATCAACACTTAATACCATGGGCGAGACCTACTTGAAGGTTAGTGGCGAGAAGGTCGGCAATGTCCACGTTGATTTCGTGAACAGCAAGACCGGCAAGACCATAAGCAGCTCGGATTCAAAGAAATAACTCAGACAGAAAGCAAAACAAATTACAACACATAGTATTGAAAACTATGTGATGCGGTGCTATCATATTGTCAAAACAAATGACAGGAGATGGCATCATGACACGGACCAAACTTGCAGACAGGAAATTACCTGATTATACCAAGGGCGAAGAGATCACCAACATGGTCACTCACATAGTGGGAGGGGCATTTGGAATAGTCGCCCTTGTGCTGTGTCTGGTCTTTTCCATAATCAAACAGGACAGCTACCTCATTGCAGGGAGCGCAGTCTACGGATCGTCGCTGATCCTTCTTTATACCATGTCAAGCGTGTACCATGGGCTCGGGCCCAACATGGGAAAGAAGGTAATGCAGGTCATAGATCACTGCACAATATATTACCTCATCGGCGGAACTTATACTCCGATCGTGCTTGGCGCTATCCGTAAGATTAATCCCGTGGTGGCCTGGGTGGTTTTCGGAGTGGTGTGGGCGGCCTGCATTACAGCCTGCGTCTTTACCGCCATCGACCTTAAGAAATACGCTGTCCTTTCAATGATCTGCTATATAGGGGTAGGCTGGTGCATAATCTTCGCCATTCGCCCCACACTGGAAGCCCTTGGTTTGAAAGGCTTTCTCTGGGTCCTTGCAGGCGGCATCGTCTATACGGTGGGCGCAGTTCTTTACGGCCTTGGCAGGACTCATCGCTACATGCATTCCGTGTTTCACGTATTCGTGCTTCTTGGCACATTCTTTCAGTTTGTGGGAGTTTTCGCCTACGTGATACTTAAATAGTTACAGAGGTTACAGATGAACAACATTATCCTGATCGGTATGCCGGGGGTAGGTAAGAGCACCGCCGGCGTTATACTTGCCAAGGTCCTTGGCTACAGCTTTGTGGATTCGGATCTTATCATCCAGCAAAAAAACAATCGCCTGTTAAGGGAAATTATTGAAGAAGAAGGCGTAGACGGCTTCATAAAGGTTGAAAACGACGTGCTTGCGGAGCTTGATGTGGAAAGATCCGTCGTTGCCACCGGGGGAAGCGCGGTATACGGAAAGAGCGCCATGGCTCATCTTAAAGAAATCGGAACCTTAGTTTATTTGTCCCTTCCTTACGAAGAGCTTTCAAAGCGTCTCGGGGACATTAAGGGCCGCGGCGTAGTGTTACGTCCCGGACAAACATTAAAGGACCTCTACGAAGAGCGCAGGGTCCTTTATGAACAGTATGCTGATATTACGGTAGAAGAATCCGGATTGTCAGTTGAGGAAACGGTAGCCGAAATTCAAAAGAGTATCGAATAAAGCTTGTCATTTCTCGAAGAACTTAACCATCTTCATCTTCCAGTCTTTGCCGGTATAGGGGTGCTCTCTTAAAGGAAGGTTAAACCTTGTCGAGCCCGTAAGCACCGTCTGGGGATGAGTAAATTCTCTGAAGCCCCATTCGCCGTGGTAAGCGCCCATTCCGGAGTGCCCGACACCGTTAAAGGGCACATTTTTGACCATTATCTGAAGGCAGACCTCGTTTATGCAACCGCCGCCAAACTGCATGGTTGACATAACACGGTTTGCCCATTTTTTATTCTTTGTAAATACGTAGAGAGACAGGCCCTTCTCACGGGCTGTTACGGTCTTTAGGAGCTCATCGACCTTTCCGTCTTCGAAAGGAACGATGGGGAGTAACGGGCAGAAAAGCTCGTGCATAACGATGGGCTCGTCAATATCAACCGGATAGATCACGGTGGGAGAATATCTCTTAGCCTCACGGTCTCCGGTTCCGCCATACACTATGCGGTCTCTGTACATGTCCGCTTCGAGTGCGCATTTATCATATGCAGCCTGGGAAACAAGGGTTGCATATTCTTCGTTCTTTGAAGGGTCAGACCCCAATTGTCTCGTAAATTCAGCCTTTAGCGCTTCGATGAACTCGGGCACTATTTCTTTGGCCACCGCCACCTGATTGATGTTAATGCATATCTGACCGCTGTTGCAGGTCTTAAAGAAAGCAATCTTGCGTGCCGCATCTTTAATATCCGCGTCGCGTCTTACGATGCACCAGTTTCCGGTCTCCCCTCCAAGCTCAAGAGCAGTGGAAGTAAGATTCCGTGCGGCTTCCGTAAGCACGTGAACGCCGACTCTCGGTGAGCCTGTGTAGAAAATCTTGTCAAAACTCTCCGCAAGGCACATATCAGCCACATCATGCCCGCCGTCAACAACGGTAACATATTCGGGCGGGAAGGCCTCGGCCACGATATCCGAAATGACTTTCGTACAGTTGGGCGTCTTGGAGCTTGTCTTAAGGACCGCGGTATTCCCTCCAGCAATGGCTGCGGTAAGCACGCCGAAGGTCAAAAGAAAAGGAAAGTTAAAGGGGCTTATGATCAGGGAAACCCCGTAGGGCATTTTGTAGACCCTGGTGGTGACGCTTGGAAAGCAGATAAGTCCGCTAAAGTGCCGCTCGGGACGCGCCCATCTTCGTACTCCGTGAAGGGCCTCGTTGATCTCTGCAATGATTGTCCCTATATCGCAAAAGAAAGCTTCCGTGGAATGCCTTCCAAGATCCGCGTGGAGGGCATCGATCATGTCAGCCTCGTGGCGCTTTACGGTTTCTTTTAGCTTCTTTAATTGTCTGATCCGGAAGTCCACCGGCAGCGTGGCACCGGTGTTAAAGTACTCACGCTGGGTGGAAACTATCTGGTGGATTGATGCGGGTGTATGACTCACGGCTCACTCCTTAACTTGCCTAGTGAAGTATTTCAAAGGACTTAAGGCTTACTGCGCCTGTTCCCACGAAGGTAAGATACAGCGCGTTAACGCCGTTCACAGGTGCAAAAGAACATGTTCCTTCGGTCCAGATGTTGGTTCCTTGCAGATCGATCTCGCCCAAAACCTCACCGTCCCATTTGAGGCGAACCTGGCATTTGCCGTTGAAATAAGCTTTGGTCTTGATCTTAACGCCGGTAGCGTTCTTCATATCAAAGTATTTGAATCCTACGGTGCACTTGTCCGTTAACTGCTTGATGTAGCCAAGGTTAGGCGTGCCGTCGCCACCTTCCTGAACGATGTAAGGAGCGTCGTTCTCAACATAAGTCGAATGCTTCTCGTTAAAGAGGTTGCATGCGATGTATGCGGGATATTCGCCGTTGTCCGAAAGGGGCTTGCCGTTTAAGCCGCAGGATGTGAGCTCAGCCTGTTTGATGCGTCCGTCTGCTTCAAAAGAAAGCTTCTCGGCACATACCTGACGGGAGAACCAGCATCTGTTGGTGTGTCTGTGATAAAAGATATACCAGTCATCGCCGATTTGAATCATGCTGCCGTGGTTGTTGCCGCCGTAAGCCATGGGAAGATCAACGGGCTTGTAGGAATCAATTCCCTTATCGCAGTTGCTGATGAGCACGCCACCGTAGGTGAAGGGACCTTCGGGCTTGTCGCTTGTTGCGTAGCAGAGCTCATGCATAACTTCGGAAGAATAAATAAAGTAGTAGATGCCGTCTTTCTTTCTGATGGAGGAAGCCTCAAAGAAAGAATGTCCTTCGAAACAGGTTCCTGCGGCATACTGGTCGCCGGGTACCACAAATTCGGGATCCCTGATAACTGTCAGCATATCGGGACCAAGAACGGTGAACATAGCGCCGTGTCTTGATTTGTCGCCGTGTCCTGCGAAACCTGTGTACAGGTAGGTCTTGTCGCCTTCCGTAAGAACGCCTGGATCGAACTGAGGCTCATCGCCGGGTCTGTCACCAAGACGGGTGCCGTCCTGATAGTGAACATAGCCGTAAAACTTGAAGGGTCCTGCAGGGCTGTCACTTACTGCAACGGAAACAACGCCTACTTTATCGAGTACATAGTAGATATAATATTTGCCGTCGGGACCTACGGTCACGTCGGGAGCGTACAGGCACATATGGCCGTCTTTGTTGAAAGGATCGTCGGTCTTGTCTACGATGACACCTTCATAGTGCCAGTTTCCAAGATCGTTGACGGGTGCGGACCAGCATACATAGTCACCAAGGCAGAAGGTCTCGCCGTCATAGAAGTCGTGAGAGCCGTAAACATATACTCTGTCGTTGAATACGTAAGGCTCGCCGTCGGGAACATATTCCCAGGAAGGAAGATAAGGGTTCACAGCCTGCTTAACGCCTGTGTTTCCGAGTCTAATACCGCCTTCGTGTCCGGGAACTGCACCGCGCCCGTCAAATAACATCTCTGACTTGCGGGCTTCAGTGTAGGTTTCCCACTTGGGAAGCTTGCGCTCATTGCCTGTGGAAGAACCGTTGGGATCGCCGGTCTTAACAAAGTTGGCAA
This sequence comes from Lachnospiraceae bacterium, assembly GCA_024695575.1. Lineage (GTDB taxonomy): Bacteria > Bacillota > Clostridia > Lachnospirales > Lachnospiraceae > UBA1258. The sequence goes on along the minus strand of JAILHY010000077.1, from coordinate 254 downwards.
GGTAATCAGCCATGTCTCTTGCAAGGTCGAAGTGTCTTCCTGCGAAGGGTCTCCAGCACTTGCCAAGGCTTTCAAACCAGAACCACAGGTCTACGGAATGGAAGGTACCGGGATGGTCCCAGCCGGGTATATCGGGATCGAAACGGTAGTAAAAGCACTTCTTTTCCGGTTTCTTTTGCTCGACTTCAAGAAAGGCGGTTTTAACGGATCTTTCAACGAAGCTTTCGCCGTCTTCAAGAAATTCATCCGCAGTA
>JAILHY010000056.1 GCA_024695575.1 Lachnospiraceae bacterium | reverse complement strand
CTGGGATACGGATTCTTTGTTTAAGAGCATTCTTACGGGCATGCGTAAGTGTAAAGAGATCGGCAAGATTCCTGTTTCCGTGGGTATCGACACATGGGGCGTTGATTTCGTTCTTTTGGATGAAAATGACAAGATGCTGGGTCCTGCCGTAGCCTACAGGGATTCCCGTACCGAAGGCATCGATAAGGATGTGTACAAAGCGATTCCCGAGGATGAGCTATATGCCCGCACCGGTATTCAGAAACAGCCATTTAACACAATCTATCAGTTAATGGCAGTTAAGGTTAAGCAGTCGGAGCTTTTGAACAAGGCTCATGCCATGCTGATGATCCCGGATTATTTCAATTTCCTTCTTACGGGAGTGAAGGCTCAGGAGTATACCAACGCAACCACCGGTCAGCTTGTAAGCCCCGAAACCCACGACTGGGATTTTGAACTCATCGATAAGCTTGGATATCCCCGCAGGATCTTTCAGAAAATGCACAAACCGGGTCAGACTCTCGGAAACTTAAAGAAAGAAGTAGCCGATGCGGTCGGCTTTGACTGTAAGGTTGTGCTTCCTGCAACTCACGACACAGGATCCGCGGTAATAGCAGTTCCCACCAACAAGGATAACGTGGTTTACATAAGTTCCGGAACCTGGTCACTGATGGGAACCGAACTTATGAAGGCGGATTGCTCACCTGAGTCAAAGAGTCTCAACTTTACCAACGAAGGCGGTTACGATTACCGTTTCAGATACTTAAAGAACATCATGGGTCTTTGGATGATCCAGTCGGTTAGAAAGGAACTTGCACCTACCGAGTCCTTCGGATCCATTTGCGAAAAGGCTGCAAAGTGCGATATCAAGTCACTTGTTGATGCCAATGATGGCAGATTCCTGGCGCCCAAGTCCATGTCGGAGGAAGTTAAGAAGGCCTGTGCAGAAACAGGTCAGCAGGTTCCTGATGGCATTTACGAACTTGCCTGTGTTATTTACAATTCTCTTGCGGTATGTTACAAAAAAACCATCGAAGAGCTTGAGAGCATCACAGGACTTAAATACGACAGCGTTTACGTAGTGGGTGGCGGCTCAAATGCGGAGTACTTAAACGAACTCACTGCCAGACATACAGGATGCACGATCTACGCAGGTCCCGGTGAAGCTACCGCCATCGGTAATCTGGCAGCGCAGATGCTGGCAGACGGAGAGATATCCGGCCTTAATGAGGCAAGGAAACTTGTATTTGATTCTTTCAAGGTTAAGGAATATAAATAATAAAGGAGAACAATATGTCATACGAATCAGCGAAAGCAGCATATGCTAAGTACGGCATCGATACAGATGCGGCAATTAACAAACTTAAGAACATTCCCGTAGCCCTTCACTGCTGGCAGGGGGATGATGTTACCGGTTTCGACCACGACGGCCCTCTTACCGGCGGCATCCAGACCACAGGTAACTATCCCGGCAAGGCTCGTACCCCCGAGGAACTCATGGCCGACATCGAGGAGGTCATCAAGCTTACTCCCGGTACCAAGAAGTTAAATCTTCACGCTTGCTACGCAATCTTCGAGCCAGGCCAGTTTGTGGACCGCGACAAGATCGAGCCAAAGCACTTTGTAAAGTGGGTTGAATTTGCCAAGAAGCACAACATGGGCATTGACTTTAACCCCACTTTCTTTTCCCATGACAAGGTTAAGGACGGCCTGACTCTTTCAAGCCCCGATGCCGAAACCCGCAAGTTCTGGATCGAGCACGGCAAGGCATGCATCCGCATTTCCGAGTATTTTGCAAAAGAAACCGGTATTCCTACCGTTATGAACATCTGGACCGGCGACGGCTTCAAGGATATCCCTGCAGACCGCATGGGCCCCAGAATGCGTTACAAAGAGTCCATCGAAGAGATCTTAAAGCAGCCCTTCGACAAGAATCTTGTTAAGATCACCGTTGAGTCCAAGGTATTTGGTATCGGCGTAGAGAGCTATACTTCCGGTTCCGCTGAGTTTACACTTTCTTTTGCAGCCGGACACGACGGAGTACTTCCTCTTATGGACAACGGTCACTATCATCCTACAGAGGTTGTATCCGACAAGATCCCTGCACTCCTTTGCTTCTTCCCTGAGATCGCACTTCATATCACCCGTCCCGTTCGCTGGGATTCCGACCATGTAGTGCTTTTCGACGATGAAACCAAGGAGATGGCAAAAGAAATAGTTCGCAACGATGCTCTTGACAGAGTGTTCATGGCTCTTGACTATTTCGATGCAAGCATCAACCGTATCGGCGCATGGACCGTAGGTTTCAGAAGCTGGCAGAAGGCTCTGTTAAATGCCCTTCTTTTACCCAATGCTAAGCTTAAGGAGTTCCAGGATACGTGTCGCATGAACGAGCTCATGGTTTGGCAGGAAGAGTTCAAGACCATGCCCTTCGGTGAAGTCTGGGAGGAATACTGCAAGCAGTGCGGCGTAGTTGCCGGCCCTGAATGGTACGACGAAGTCAAGAAATACGAGGCAGATGTACTCTCTAAGAGACAGTAAAGGAATTGCTTACTGTCATGTAATTCGACAGCGGATTTAATAAGAATTATACGGCTCAGGTCTTTCGGGATCGGAGCCGTTTTTGTTGCGGTTTCTTTTTAAGTATGGTATAGTCTCACTTGGTGCTTCAAGCACCGGTAAATGCACAAAGGCGTCAGAGCAGTTCGCTCGATATTCCCTTTTGAAGATTATCATTTGGTATATGTTTGGAGTCAGGTTTATTCATGGTTTATCTTTCTTTTCCTTAATTCATGCCTTCTTGTGCAATCAAGCCTGGGGAGGTGGTGTCTATGATCTTTGCCGCTTGACACATGATACTATATATAATACTATAAGAGGAGAGCATTAATGCCCAGTGTAGAAAAGATAAACAGGATCGGAAAGTGAGGTGTTTTCATGACTGTTAAAGATTATAAGGAACTTCCATATACCAAGATGATTAAAGAGATAAATGATGAATCCGGACACTATTATTATGGGTGCGTTCTTGAATTGGACGGATGTCAGAGTACAGGAGAATCATTGGATGAATTAATGGAATCTTTAAATGAGGCAATGGAAGGGTATCTTGAGATTAAACTTGAAAAGAAATTGCCGATTCCTTTACCGCAACAGGATGATAGTTTTAGCGGGAAATTTGTACTGAGATTGCCTAAAACTCTGCATAGAAGGCTGTCGATTGAAGCATCCAACGAGGGTGTGAGTTTGAATCAGTGGGCTTGCTACAAGTTGGCCCTTTAACCGCCAATCAACGTATCAATTATGGCTCTTTGGAAAATATATAGTTACTCTTCGAGTGCACCCCGGTATACAGTCATCCGGGTGCTTATTTTTGATAGGAAGGAAGAATGGCACTTAAATACTGATAATCTTTCACGCCTCCCGGAATAAAACCGGGAGGCTTTCTTTTACATTCCGTATTTATCTTTTAATGGTTCTTTGATAGAATAATATTTGCGTGACATATCAGCGATCATAGGAGATAAATATGAAATTCAAAGGTCTTAAAAGCCATGATTATACCGATAAATGGGACGAAGCCACACCTATAGGTAACGGTACCATAGGGGGGCTTGTTTTTGGTAACCCCATTTCCGAAACCATCATGACCAATCACGAGGAACTCTTTCTTCCGCTTCCCGAAAATACCGAGGCAAGAGCCTATAACGGTGCCCAATATCTTGAAGAAACCCGCAAGCTCATGCACGAGGGCAAATACCGCGAGGCTTGTGAATACTATCTTAAGGGACTTTCCGAGGACGGATATCCTTTCAATACCATAATCTGGACCAATCCGTTTGAGACTGCTTCCGAGATCCATATCGACATGGCGGACCGCAGCTTTGACGATTACGTAAGGAGCCTTGATTTTACTACCGGTGAATCCAAGGTTTCATTCAGACAGCGCGGCGAGAAGGTTGAAAGAAACGCATTTGTATCAAGGAGTCGTAACCTCCTTGCTCTTGAAATGCGTAAAGAGGGTGAACCATTTGAATGTAATGTTTATCTTGCACAGAATACAAAGCGCTTTGAATGGCACGGCTCACTTACCGTAGACGGTACCAATGAGTATGTGAAGCCCGTGAATTTCATTAATGACAACGATAAGATAATCTGCGAATCCGTTCATACCGAGGATGAGTCGGGCTATGTTTCGGCTCTTCGCATCATTACAGACGGTGTTTCCACTCCTGTTGACAAGGGATACAGGGTTTCCAAGGCCAATTACCTTCTTTTGTATTATGCCATCGAGCCCTGGAAAGAAAGAATGGAGGCTGTCAGGGTCAAACTGGCAAGAATGTTAGATGACATGACACCTGACTATACAGCTTTGCTTAAGGAGCATACCGCCATTCACAGCGAGCTCTTTAATGAGGTTACGGTTTCTTTTTCAGACTCGGACGAAGAATACACAAATGAGGAACTGAAGGAACTGTGCACATCTTCAAAGCTTGCACCGGAACTGCTGGAGCGCATGTGCGACTACGGGCGCTACCTTGAGATCTCATCCTTCGGAAAACTTCCGCCCAACCTTCAGGGAGTCTGGAACGGTGTTGTGAATCCGCCCTGGAGCTCAGATTACACCCTGGACGAGAACGTTCAGATGATGATGTGGCCTGTTCTTCCCGGCGGACTCGGAAACTTCATGCTTAACTATTTTGACTGGCTTGAAGGACTTATCCCCGATTTCAAAGAAAACGCCATGAATTACTACGGTTGTCGGGGAATATTCTGCTGTGCAAGATCCTCAAGCACAGGTATCCATACACATTTTGACATGGATTATCCCCTGGTATTCTGGACTGCGGGAGCCGGCTGGCTTTCAAGGGAATACAAGCAGTTCTACGACTATACGGGGGACGAGAACGTGCTTCGCCGAGGCATCAGGTACTGGAAAGAGATCGTTCTTTTCTATGAGGATTTCATGAAGCTTGATGAAACCGGCCGTTACGAGTTTGCACCTTCTTATTCACCTGAAAATACGCCGCTTGGTAACGATTCACCCGCTGCCGTCAATTCGACCATGGATATCGCGGTGGCAAGAGAGGTTTATACCAATCTAATCGAAGCCTGCAGGACTCTTGGAGTCGAGGAGGACAATCTTCCCAGGTGGGAGGAGGAACTGTCCTTACTTCCCGAATACACGGTCAACGAAGACGGCGCTTTAAAAGAATGGCTTCCTGCGGCTCTTAAGGATGATTATCATCACAGACATTCTTCTCACCTCTATCCCGTATTTCCGGGAACAGAGGCGCTAAAAGAAGGTAATGCAGACCTTCTTAAGGCCTGTCACGAAGCAGCAAGATTGAGACTTATTGACGGAGTAGACGCCATATCCGGATGGGGACTTGCCCATCTTGCAAATATTTCCGCAAGGCTTAAGGATCAGGAACTTTGGTATCTGGCCCTTAACCGCCTGATACAGGTGTTTACCCTTAAGAACCTTTTTACGGGCCACAATCCAGGAAGATTATTCCAGATGGATGCAAACCTTGGCTTAACCGCATCGGTTTATGAGATGTTTGCTTATTCCGATACTGACAGGATCGAGCTTTTTCCCGTGCTTTCTCCTGAGTTTACAGAGGCTTCCGTTAAGGGACTGAGAGCCAAGGGCAAAGTGGTCGTTAAGGAGCTTTTAAGGACAGGGGATTCCATATGTGCCGTCATCGACAACCAAGGAAAGAACACGGTTCGAATCGTTGCGCCCGCGGGATTTTCTTTTGACAACGGCGATACGGAGATCAAACTGTATCCCAAAAACTGTGTAACCCTGAACGCAGGCAGGATATAAATATTTATCTTTATCTGCAAGCATTTTTATGATATATTTAGTAGGGTATGGATCGTAAACGACGGGTTAGGCGTATCCGAAGGTTTATATTTGTGGGTATGCCGATACTCTTATTGACATTTGCAACCCTTTCCGTCGTGCTTACGGTGAGGTCTGTTAAGCTTCATCGGTCACTTGTGCAGGCGAGAGAGGAATTGAACGCTTATATGGAAGCCCAGAGCGAATGGGAATATACGAGGCTCCGGGATACTGCAGATGCAGAGGATACGGAAACCGCAGAGGTTCTTTCGGATGAGGGGGCTGTTTCGGTTGAAGGTGACACAGAGACTCCGACGGCGAGAGAGATACCTTCACTTTCCAAGGCGGAGGTTGATTCCCTTACACTTGGCAACGAGGAACTCTACGACGGATATCGCAAGGTCTATCTTACTTTTGACGACGGACCGAGCATCAACACTTCGGCGATTCTCGATATCCTTGCAAAGTATGACGTGAAAGCCACTTTCTTTGTACTGAGGAAGGACGGAGCCAACAACGAGAAGCTTTACAGGCGGATAGCGGACGAGGGACATACTCTCGGAATGCATTCCAACACCCACGAGTATTCCGTTGTATACGGCGGGGAAGAGGCTTTCATGGAGGACACTACTTCTTTGCGGGACTTCCTGTATATGGTTACGGGGGTTGAGAGTAACTACTACCGTTTCCCCGGGGGGAGCTCCAACAGAGTGAGCGTCGTTCCCATGGAGGTATACGGTGAGCTCCTTCACGATAACGGCATTGAATATTATGACTGGAATGTTTCGGCCAAGGATGCGGTGGTTCCCATGCCTTCCGCGGATCAGATCTACTGGAATGTCCGAAGCGGTCTGTCAGATCATGAGGAGGCCATCATTCTTTTTCATGATACCGCAAGCAAGACTTCGACGGTCCAGGCGTTGCCCAGGATAATCGAATACATTCAGTCACTTGATAATACCGTGATCCTTCCGATCACGGAAACTACCAATCCAATACAGCATTTAAGAGTACAGGATAATAAATAAACGGAGGTTTTTAAAATGGGATTCTTTTCAGATCTTAAGGATGACATTTCCCAGGCAGTGGGCGAGGTTCCCGAGGAGGAAGCTCTTGAAGCTGCAGCAGAGACAGAAGAAGGAAATGCAGAGACCAAGGAGGATATTGATTTGAGTTCATTACTTGACAATATCGAGGAAGAAGAAACAAAGCAGGAGTCCGGTTTTGAGGAACGTAACAACGGTAAGGCAACTGACGAGACCGCAGTTATTACCGCAGGCATGAGTGTTCGCGGTGACATTTCTTCTACAGGTTCATTGGAGGTTCTCGGATCCGTTATCGGAAATATCAATGTAAACGGAAAGCTCAACGTTCTCGGACAGGTAGAGGGCGATTCCAAGGCTGATGAGATCTATTGCGAGAATGCCAACATCACCGGTGAAGTTAACTCCAACGGCAGTGTTAAGATCGGTCAGAGCTCTGTTATCATCGGTAACATCTTTGCTACCAGCGCAGTTATCGCAGGTGCGATTAAGGGCGACATCGATGTTCACGGTCCCGTAGTTCTTGATACATCTGCAATCGTTATGGGTAACATCAAGAGCAAATCCGTTCAGATCAACAACGGTGCGGTTATCGAAGGTGTATGCTCACAGTGCTATGCGGATGTTAGTCCTACCTCCTTCTTTGACGAACTTAAGGCCAGAAGGAAAGGCAAATAAAGGTAAATCTTATGCGTATATTGCTTAAATTGAGCGGTGAGGCTCTTGCAGGTCCCAACAAGACCGGTTTTCACGAGGAAACGGTTCGAGGGGTTGCGTTGCAGGTAAAGAAGATCCTTGACGGTAATCAGGTTGAGATCGTTATCGGCGGCGGCAATTTCTGGAGAGGACGCACCAGCGAGAATATAGACCGTGTGAAAGCCGATCAGATCGGAATGCTCGCAACGGTCATGAACTGTATCTATGTATCCGAGATCTTCAGGAGCGTTGGTATCGATACGGAGATAATGACACCCTTCCAGTGCTCGAGTTTCACTACACTTTTCAGCAAGGATGCTGCTGTTTCGGCGCTTAAGGCAGGAAAGGTTGTATTCTTTGCGGGAGGAACGGGTCACCCTTATTTCTCAACAGATATGGGTACGGTACTGAGGGCTATCGAAACTGAAGCGGATTCCGTTCTTTTGGCTAAATCCATCGACGGTGTTTATGACGACGATCCCGCTACCAATCCCAATGCTCGTAAGTTTGACGAGATAGCGCTTTCGGAAGTGGTCAGAATGGGGCTTAAGGTCGTTGATACCACAGCCAGTGCACTTGCTCTTGAGAACAAGATGCCTTTCATGGTATTTGATCTTAACGAGCCTGACAGCATTGTGAACGCAATGACAGGTAAATTTAACGGAACCAAAGTATACGTTTAGGAGAAGGTTATGGACGAAAGAGTAAAAACATATAATGATAAAATGCAGAAGGCTTACGACTTCATGATTTCGGAGTTTGCCACCATCAGAGCAGGTCGTGCCAATCCTCATGTGCTTGACAAAGTAAGGGTAGATTATTACGGAACTCCCACTCCTGTACAGCAGGTGGGCAATATCTCAATTCCCGAACCCAGAGTAATCCAGATCGCTCCCTGGGAAAAGAGCCTTATCAAAGAGATCGAGAAAGCGATTATGGCTTCGGATGTAGGAATCACACCCAGTAACGACGGTTCCGTTATCCGCCTTGTTTTCCCGGAACTTACCGAGGAACGCCGTAAGGATCTTGTTAAGGAAGTCAAGAAGAAAGGGGAAGACTGCAAGGTTGCAGTAAGAAACGTTCGTCGCGATGGTAATGAAGCTTACAAGAAGCTTTCCAAGACCGAAATTTCCGAGGATGAGATCAAGAAGCTTGAAGAGGATCTTCAGAAGGTTACAGACAAGTTTATCAAGGATATCGATGTTGCAGTGGAAGAGAAGTCCCGGGATATCTTGAAGGTTTGATCATTTTAACAGAGAATATGTTAAATTCGAGTAGGGGAGTTTCTCCTACTCGAAATTTTTAATGGAGTTTTTATTATGAATGTTCCGAGTCATGTTGCTATAATATTGGATGGAAACGGTCGCTGGGCCAAAGCCAAGGGTATGCCGAGAACTTACGGTCATGCCCAGGGCGCCAAGGTGGTGGAAGATATGTGCGAGATCGCATGGAATATGGGGATCAAGTACCTTACGGTATATGCTTTTTCCACCGAAAACTGGTCCCGCCCCTCGGAAGAGGTTTCTACACTAATGAAGCTTCTTCGGGATTATCTTAAGAACTGCATCAAGCGTGCCAGCAAAAACAACATGAGGGTTCGCGTGATCGGTGATAAGACCAGACTTGACGAAGATATCAGGTCAAGTATTGCAGAACTTGAAGAAGCAACCGCAGGCTTTACGGGGCTTAATTTCACCATAGCCATCAACTATGGCTCCAGGGATGAGATCAGGCGTGCCCTGACGGATATCAGCACGGAGGTTAAGAAGGGTAATATTGAGCCTTCCAACATTACCGAAGCGATGATATCTTCACATCTTGACACTGCAGGTATCCCGGACCCGGATCTTCTTATAAGGACCAGCGGAGAATTGAGACTTTCAAACTTCCTTTTGTGGCAGATCTCTTATTCGGAGATTTACGTAACGGATAAACTGTGGCCCGATTTTACCAAGGAAGATCTTGAAAAGGCCTGTGAGGCTTACAGTAAAAGAAACCGCAAGTTCGGCGGCGTCAAAGAGGAATCATAGGAGACTGAAATGTTTTTTACAAGATTGATAAGCGGAGTGGTGCTTCTTGCATTGTCTCTTTTCTTTGTTATAAGCGGCGGGTATTTCATAGGAGCCTTTACACTGGCACTTTCCCTTATCGCCTACTACGAAATGGCCAAGGCCCTTAATATCCTTCAGAAGAAACCACTCATGGTATTGGGTTTCTTTTCCGTGACGGTTTACTATTTGCTGCTAATGTTTATGCAGGGTAACAGCGGGATGTGGCTTGTGATGACGGCTTGCCTCACTGTGATAGGATTCCTGACTGTCTATGTGATTTCTTTTCCGAAGCTTAATGTGACAGATATTCAGGGAAGCCTCCTTGCATTTATCTATGCACCTGTGATGCTTTCATTCCTTCCACTTACGAGATATCTTCCGGAAGGCGCATATATAGTCTGGATGATCTATATAAGTTCCTGGGGCTATGATACCTGTGCTTACTGTGTCGGAACTCTTACGGGCAAGACCATAGGCAATCATAAGTTATTCCCGAAATTATCCCCCAAGAAGTCCTTAGAGGGCATTATCGGAGGCGTGATCGGGGCAGCGATTATCGCATGGCTGTATGGCCGGTTTGTTGTTGAACCTCATTCGGGGCTCAGTGAAGTTTCTTTTATACTTGCAGGGATCGCGGGAGTCGGCGCGCTCATCGCTCAGGTGGGCGACCTGGCAGCATCTGCGGTTAAGCGTGACAAGGACATTAAGGATTATTCCAATCTGATCCCGGGGCACGGTGGAGTGCTCGATCGGTTTGACAGCATGATCTTCACGGCGCCAATCACCTATTTTCTTGCAAGGATTTTTCTTTTTAATATTAACGGATAAAGGATGATCGTATGAAGGAAGGACTTAAAGGTCTTACCATATTCGGGTCTACGGGCTCCATCGGGACCCAGACTCTTGAAATAATCAGAAGGCAGGGCGGATACAGGGTAACAGCTCTTTCCGCTTACTCAAATGTGGCTTTGATGGAGGCGCAGATCAGGGAGTTTAAGCCTGAGGTTGCGGTGATGTATTCTGAAGCTGCGGCTTTGGATCTTAAGAACCGGGTTTCGGATACGCCTGTCAGGGTGCTTTCCGGAATGGAGGGACTTATAGAGATCGCCACCCTCGATTCTGTAGACACGGTGGTTGCCGCACTTGTGGGTATGATAGGTATCAGGCCTACCATCGCTGCCATTAAGGCGGGTAAGACCATCGCTCTTGCCAACAAGGAGACTCTGGTGACCGCAGGGCATATCATCATGCCTCTTGCAAAAGAAATGAATGTCCCCATTTTGCCGGTTGATTCCGAGCATAGCGCCATTTTTCAGTCAATGAACGGCGAAACCCACGGAGAGATAAGGAAGATTCTTCTTACTGCTTCGGGAGGACCCTTCAGAGGACGCAAGCGCGAGGATCTTGCAGATATGCGGGCGGAGGATGCCCTTAAGCATCCAAACTGGAGCATGGGTAAAAAAGTAACCATTGATTCGGCTACGCTTGTAAATAAGGGACTTGAGGTTATTGAAGCAAAGTGGCTCTTTGATGTGGATGCGTCGGATATAGAGGTCGTAATTCAGCCTGAAAGCATCGTTCATTCCATGGTGGAATACAGGGATGGTGCGGTAATAGCCCAGCTCGGTGTGCCTGATATGAAGCTTCCGATACAGTATGCCCTGTTTTATCCGAAGCGTATGCCCATGGAGGATAACAGGCTTGATTTTTACAAGCTTTCTGAGATTCATTTTGAGAAACCGGACCGAGGACTTTTTAAGGGACTCGATTTTGCTTATAATGCCATAGAGGCCGGCGGAAATATGCCGACAGTATTTAATGCAGCCAATGAGGTTGCGGTAGAGCGCTTCCTTAAGGGTGAGATCGGCTTTCTTCAGATCTACGATTACATCGAGAGGGCAATGGAATCAATACCTTTTGTCAATGATCCGGATCTTGACGCAATACTTGAGACGGAAGCCCGTACCAGGGACTTCCTGAAATAATACTTTGTAAGGACAGTTCAGTTATATGCTTATATCTATAATTTGGTTTATTCTGATTCTTTCGGTGGTTGTGGTGGCTCATGAATTCGGCCATTATCTCATCGCCAGACTCAATAATATTCACGTGGTTGAATTCTCGGTCGGAATGGGTCCGACGATTTTTCACTTCGATAAAGGCGAGACCAGATATTCTCTTAAATTGCTGCCTCTCGGCGGGTCCTGTGCCTTCGAAGGAGAGGATGGCAAAGTAACAGGTGACAAACCCTTCAAAGGACTTGCTTTTCCCGCAGCTCCCGTATGGGCACGTATCGGAACGGTGTTTGCGGGACCTTTCTTTAATTTCATCCTGGCTTTTATTTTTGCCATGGTCATAGTTTCCTATTGCGGTACGGATATCCCCAAGGTTCAGGGGCTTACGGAAGGAAGACCTGCGGCTGAATCGGGACTTGAGGTTGGGGACATCATTACGGCCATTAACGGTGAGAAGATCCATCTGTGGCGCGATATAACGCTTATCTCATACCTCAATACAGGCGAGGAACTGACGGTTGAATATAAGAGAGACGGAGTAAAGGGTACCGTTAAGTTTACTCCCGCCTACTCGGCCGAAGATGGTCGGTATTTCCTTGGAATCGAAGGTGGCACAACCTACGAGGAAGCCAAGGGACTTAAACTGTTTAAGGCAAGCTATTATGAGATCGTGTTCAATTTCCGTAACACCGTAAAGAGCCTTAAGCAGCTGATAATAGGCAAGCTTTCGCCTAAGAATCTGTCAGGTCCCGTGGGTATTGCACAGGTTGTTTCTGATAATTACGAACAGGCCAAGGATTACGGTGTTTCGAGCGTCATCCTTACCATGATGAACATTGCTTTGCTTTTAAGTGTCAATCTGGGAGTTATCAATCTTCTTCCTCTTCCGGCGCTGGATGGCGGCAGACTTATCTTCCTGTTTGTGGAAGTGGTAAGAGGCAAGCCGATTCCCGTTGAAAAAGAAGGCATTGTTCATACGATAGGTATTATCCTTTTCTTTATACTGGCAATATTTGTTATGTTTAATGATATTATGCGTATCATGGGCAGATAGGTGAGATATGGCATATAGAGACGATACTAAGGTTATTCATATAGGCGACAGAGTGATCGGAGGCGGAAACCCCATCCTAATCCAGTCAATGACCAACACTAAGACTGAAGACATAAAGGCTACGGTCTCACAGATACATGCTTTGGAACAGGCAGGCTGTGATATAGTGCGTTCCACTGTGCCTTCCATTGAGGCAGCTAAGGCCATTGCTGCGATTAAGAAGGAGATTTCGATCCCCCTTGTTGCCGATATTCATTTCGACTACAAAATGGCTGTTGCAGCTATCGAAAACGGCGCAGACAAGGTAAGGATCAACCCCGGAAATATAGGGAGTGACGATAAACTTCGTGAAGTTGTGAAGGCTGCAAAAGAGCGTAATGTCCCCATTCGCGTGGGGGTAAATTCAGGCTCTCTTGAAAAGCATATCCTTGAGCGTTACGGAGGCGTGACTGCGAAGGGACTGCGCGAATCTGCTCTTGATAATGTTAAGCGCATCGAGGATATGGGCTATGATAATCTGGTTATCAGTATCAAGTCTACCGATGTGATGATGTGTGTGGCAGCACACAAGGAACTGGCAGGGCTTACTCCTTACCCTCTTCATGTGGGTATTACGGAATCGGGAACCGATTTTTCCGGCAATATCAAGTCAGGGATCGGGCTTGGACTGATCCTGAGCGAGGGGATCGGAGATACTATAAGGGTTTCTTTGACAGGGGATCCGGTTGATGAGATCAAATCAGCCAGGATAATACTTAAGACCCTTGGCCTTAAGAAGGATGTAATCGAGGTGGTTTCATGCCCCACCTGCGGACGCACGAGGATCGACCTCATAGGACTGACACGCAAGGTTGAAGTCCTTGCTGCCAAGTATCCTTATGATATCAAGATCGCGGTAATGGGCTGCGCGGTTAACGGCCCCGGTGAAGCAAGGGAAGCGGATATCGGGATTGCAGGCGGAGACGGAGAGGGACTTGTGTTTCGCAAGGGTGAGATAGTGAGAAAAGTCTCGGAAGACAAGCTTTATGAGGCATTAAAGGACGAACTGGAAACATATGGAAAAACTGTTCTTTGACGCATTTAAAACATTAAAACTTAAGCAATCTGTCGTTGAACTCTTCGAGGATGTGAATGTTAAAAGGGTGATCACTACTCCGAGACGCGATCTCATAAGGATCCTTATCGAGAGTGATCATCTTATCCCTAAGCGCGTTGTTTATGATGTTGAGGACAGTATCAAGAAACAGCTCTTTCCGGAGAACATCATCGAAGTCAGGATAGAAGAGCAGTATAATCTTCCTTCTTCCTACACACCCAAGGCGTTGGTTGATGAATATCTGGACAGTATGCACACCGAGCTCATTGAATGCGACAGGGTGATGGAAGCGGCGATCAGAAAGATAGAGTTTAAAGAAGCGGGTCATGATTCGCTTCTTGTTTCTTTGCCCGATATTGAGATCATACGTGAAAGAGAACATGAGATATTAAGGTACCTTTCCAAGGTCATTAACGAGCGCTGCGGACTTGATGCAACTTTCGAGGTTGAATATCACGATGCACCCTTTGCCGATCGAAGCGAATGGGATGATCATAAGATCGATCTCATCGTAAAAGAAAGAGTAGGGCATCTAATCAACAAGACGCCCGATGAGGCGGAACTTCCCGTTAATGAGAACGCTTCGGAAACTAAGCCTGCAGAAATGCCCGCAAAGGAAGAAAAGCAGGCTGTAAAGGCTGCAGATAAACCGGCTCCCGATCCCGGCAGGAAATATGGTAACGGTTCAGGAAAGTTTTCGGGCAAAAGCGGATTCGGTGTTAGGAGAGACAGCGGCTCACGCTTTGAAAAGAGTGACAATCCCGATGTGATCTGGGGAAGAGAGATCCCGGATGAGGAGGAATTTGCTTCTATCGAGGAGATCGTAGGTGAGATCGGATCCATTGTCATCAGGGGTAAAATTCTTGCCAATGACAGGCGTGATATGCGTAACGGCCGGTCGGCAATCCTTTCTTTTGTCGTGACAGACTTTACGGATACCATAAAGGTCAAACTCTTTGCCAAGATAGAAGAGGCAGATGAACTGTTAGGTAAATTGTCTCCGGGCTCATTCGTTCGTGTTATGGGCATGCCTACTCATGATCAATATGACCATGAACTGTGCATTACTTCGCCTAATTCGATAATGACAGGCAAGGACTGGCGGGTTACAAGAATGGATACCTCGCCCGTGAAACGTGTCGAACTTCATTGTCATACCAAGATGAGCGATATGGATGGAGTCAGTGAGGTTTCGGATATAGTTAAGAGGGCCTACAAGTGGGGACACAGGGCTATTGCGGTTACAGATCACGGCGTGGCTCAGGCTTTCCCCGATGCCAATCATACATGGGAGGATCTCTGGAAAAAGGAAAAATCTAAGCGCGAGGAGGCCGGTGAAGAAAAACCCGACAGACAGGATTTCTTTAAGGTTATCTATGGTGTTGAGGGATATCTTGTTGATGACCTTACGGAAACGGTAGTTAATTCTCACGACCAGAGCATTGATGACTCTTACGTTGTATTTGACCTGGAAACTACAGGCTTTTCACCCGTGTCGAACAGGATCATCGAGATTGGTGCTGTAAAAGTCGAGAAGGGTGTGATAACGGATTCTTTTTCAGAGTTTGTAAATCCCGGAGTCCCGATCCCATACAGGATAACCAAGCTTACATCTATCACCGATGCGGATGTTGCGGGAGCAGAGCGGATTGAGTCTATACTGCCTCGTTTCATGGAATTCTGCAAAGGCTCCGTTCTGGTTGCGCATAATGCATCCTTCGACACATCCTTTATTAAAGAAAACTGTGCGAGGCTTTCGCTGCCGTATGATTTCACTGTGGTGGATACGGTGGGGCTTTCACGCGCCTTTCTTCCGAAGCTTAACAACCATAAACTTGATACGGTTGCCAAGGAATTGAATGTTTCCCTGGAAAATCACCACAGGGCTGTGGACGATGCAACCTGCACGGGTCATATTTTTGTTAAACTTCTAAAGAAGGCCAGAGAACAGGGAATGGAAACTCTGGATGCGCTCAATGATTTTGCAAAGGTTTCAGCAGAAACGGTAAAGAAACTGCCGTCATATCATGTGATAATCCTTGCGAAGAACAACACAGGACGTGTCAATTTATACACACTTATTTCCAAGTCTCATCTTGAATACTTTGCAAGACACCCTCGGATTCCCAAGAGTGAGCTTATGAAGCACAGGGAGGGACTGATCATCGGAAGTGCCTGCGAAGCAGGAGAATTGTATCGCGCCATAGTGGACGAAAAGAGCGATGAGGCTATTGGACGTATCGTGAATTTCTATGATTACCTTGAAATACAGCCCCGTGGAAACAACATGTTCATGGTGCGTTCCGATAAATATCCGGATATCAATACCGAAGAAGACATTCTCGAGATAAACAGGGAGATAGTGCGTCTTGGCGAGCGGTACCATAAGCCTGTTTGCGCTACCTGTGATGTTCATTTCCTTGATCCTGAAGATGAACTATACAGGCGTATCATCATGAAGGGACAGGGCTTTGATGATGCGGATGACCAGGCGCCGCTCTACCTTCATACCACTGACGAAATGCTTGAAGAGTTCGGATATCTTGGAAGAGAGAAGGCATTGGAGGTTGTTGTAACCAATACCAATATGATCGCGGATATGATCGAATCCATGTCACCGGTACGCCCCGATAAATGTCCGCCCATTATTGAAAACAGTGATCAGCTCCTTACGGACATCTGCTATAATAAGGCTCACGAAATGTATGGACCTGAACTTCCGGAAATAGTGCAGGCAAGACTTGAGAGAGAACTGCATTCCATTATAACCAACGGATTTGCGGTTATGTACATAATCGCACAGAAACTGGTTTGGAAGTCCGTTGAGGACGGATATCTGGTTGGATCCAGAGGTTCCGTCGGTTCAAGTTTTGTTGCGACCATGGCAGGTATCACAGAGGTTAATCCGCTGGTGCCTCATTATTACTGCAGCGAATGTCACTATGCCGATTTTGATTCCGATGACGTTAAGAAATACAGGGGAATGGCCGGTGTAGATATGCCGGACAAAATGTGCCCCGTTTGCGGAGCTAAGTTAAAGAAGGACGGATTTGATATTCCTTTTGAAACATTCCTTGGGTTCAAGGGTGATAAGGAGCCTGATATCGATCTTAACTTTTCAGGTGAGTATCAGTCAAAGGCCCACAAATATACGGAAGTTATTTTCGGCGCGGGACAGACCTTTAAGGCCGGGACCATAGCAACCCTTGCCGACAAGACTGCTTTCGGTTATGTTAAAAAGTATTTCGAAGAGAAGGGTATACCCAAGCGAAACTGTGAGATAGATCGCATTGTGGCAGGATGTCTTGGGGTACGCAGATCTACAGGCCAGCACCCCGGCGGTATCGTTGTTCTTCCGGTGGGAGAGGATATAAACACTTTTACCCCGGTTCAGCATCCTGCCAATGATACTACCACGGATATAATAACAACACACTTTGATTATCACTCAATAGACCATAACCTGTTGAAACTCGATATACTTGGACACGATGATCCGACAATGATAAGAATGCTTCAGGATCTTACAGGAATGGATCCGCTTACGATCCCGCTTGATGATCCTAAGGTCATGTCATTGTTTGAAAATACGGATGCTCTGGGAGTATCTCCTGCGGATATAGGTGGCTGTGAATTGGGGTGTCTCGGAATACCTGAGTTTGGTACCGATTTCTCTATGGGCATGGTGCTTGAAGCAAAGCCCACCTGCTTTTCGGACCTTATAAGGATCGCGGGTCTTTCTCATGGTACCGACGTATGGCTTAATAACGCTCAGGATCTTATACGAAGCGGTACCGCAACGATTTCTACGGCTATTTGTACCAGAGATGATATCATGACCTACCTCATAAACAAGGGAGTGGAGTCTGAGGAATCATTTAAGATAATGGAGATGGTCAGAAAAGGAAAGGTTGCCGCAGGCAAGTGTGATAAATGGCCGGGGTGGAAAGAAGACATGCTGGCTCATGATGTGCCGCAGTGGTACATTGATTCCTGTGAAAAGATTAAATACATGTTCCCTAGAGCGCACGCGGCGGCCTATGTAATGATGGCATGGCGTATCGCATATTGTAAAGTGTATTTTCCGCAGGCGTATTATGCAGCGTTCTTCAGTATAAGGGCCAAGGCATTTAACTATAAGACCATGTGCTTTGGCAGAGCGCGCCTGGAAGAAGAACTGGCAAGACTTCGTGCACTTGAGAATCCGTCACCCAAGGATGAGGATTCCATCAGAGATCTTCGTATAGTTCAGGAAATGTACGCAAGGGGATATGAGTTTGCACCCATTGACCTCTTTAAGGCGCAGGCTAGGCTGTTCTCACTGACCGAAGACGGGCGGATAATGCCTTCTTTTACCAGCATAGACGGATTGGGAGAATCTGTTGCGGATTCCATTGTTGAGGCGGCGAAAAACGGGTCCTTCCTGTCAAGAGATGACTTTAAGCAAAGGACCAGAGCTTCACAGACGATTACCGATCAGTTGGCTGAACTGGGAATACTTGGAGATATCCCCATATCCAACCAGATCAGTATATTTGATTTTATGTAGTACGAGCTTTCATATCAGCGGCATATCTGTCGAGTTCCTCGGCGGATATGCCCATTTTTGACAGGGCGAGTTCTTTGGTGATGCTTCCCTCAAGGTATAACTCTATTAATGTGTCCATGCGACCTTCAGAAAGCCCCTGCTCGCGACCTTCAGAAAGCCCCTGCTCACGTCCTTCTGCAAGTCCTTCCTCGCGTGCATAGTATTTCTCGTCATCCAACCATGTAAGTGTCTTCATGTACAAAGCCCTCTTTTCACTGCTGAGACGAACTACTTTGACAGAATCATCGATCCTGCGGGTAAGCTCATCGGATACCGTACCGTTATTGATGTAATTGTAAAGCCTGTGCATATCCCGTGGCATATCTGACGGGATAGCCGTGGTGTTGAAAAAGTATTTCCGTGTTCCGCTTCCAAGTTCAAGGTTAGGTAGCTCATTGCAACGTTCCGTAAAGGTGTAGCACATGCTTCCGAGTTCGAAGGGATCAAACGTACAGATAAAAATAATGTTACTGTCACTTAACTGACGATAAGAATCCGTAACCGAAAGTGCCTGTAGATCGATAAGTGATTGATAGTATCTGGATCTTTTGGGAAGATTCAGAGCCTCAAGCGATTGCTTGTTGAGGTTCTGCATTTCGGCATCGATAAGTGAGCCGTCAGAGAGGTCTTTGGCGTAAATGTCCAGACGAATGGCCTTGCCGTCCTCTGTGAGTTTGACATCCTTTTCTCTGGTGATCCCGCTTAAGCTTCCCACAGGGCGCTGAAGCAGAACTTCGAGGAATTCCCTGCATAAAGAGGGATCCTCCATAACGGTTCCGAACATAAAGCTGTCGCGGATCGTCAGTTCTTCGAACTTTTTGACAGGTTGCATGAAATATTTAGACATAAATGGTCCTTTCCGGGAGAATGAACTCCCTGTTAAATGTATATTTTATAAAGCAGGGATTTCATCAGGAGCCGGATTGGGCTAACCTGAACGCGACTGAGTGTCACAGGAAATTTACTTCGTGGCGTATGATAACATGCTTTTGTTTAAAAATACAATAGGCATTTTTCACAAATCGCATAAACGGCGTGGTTGACACAATTTCTAGACGTTGCAAAAAGAAAAACCCGCATTTTGCAGGTTTTCTTTGGTAATTCTGTATACTATTTTTGTCTTATTTTCATGTAGGCGATTATTTCTTCAACGCATCTTTCAAATCCGAGTCTCGAACTGTCAAGGCACAGGTGATAGTTTCTGGCATCCGTCCATTCACGTCCCGTATGGGATTTGTAGTAATCAGCCCGGGCTTTGTCGATCTTTGCGATATATTTCTCAAGATCCCGATCTGACATGGAGTGCTTTTTGGCAGCCTGCTCCATGAGAAATGCCTGAGGTGCATGCACGAACACGCTTAAAACGTCGTCCCTGTCCTTTAAGATATAGTCGGCTGCACGTCCAATGATGATACAGGATTCTTTTTCTGCAAGATCGCGTATGATCTTGGCCTGATAGTTAAAGAGGTTCTCCTCGGAAGTAAAGTCGGAAGAGTCGGGAGAGAGCACGTCCCCTCCGTAGTTTTTCTTTTTGAGTTTGGAAAAGATGCTCTTGGATTTCTCATCAGCTTTGGCAAAAAGATCAATGTTGATGCCGCTTTCCTCACTTGCCTTGATGATGAGATCCTTGTCGTAGTACTCAACACCCAGTTCTTTGGCAAGCATCTGGCCGATGGTTCGTCCGCCGCTTCCGTATTGTCTTGCGATTGTTATAACAAATTTATCCATTATCTGTCTATTCTCCCAGGTAAGCTTTCTTGATAGATTCGTTGTTGATAAGGTCTGATGCCTTGCCGGAGAGGGCGATGGTGCCTGTTTCGAGAACGTAAGCCTTGTCCGCGATGGAGAGTGCTTTCTTTGCGTTCTGTTCAACCAGCAGGACTGTCGTACCCTGTTTCTTTACTTCTTCTATTATAGCAAATATCTCATTAACAAAGATAGGGGAAAGTCCCATGGAAGGTTCGTCCATCAAAAGGATGGAAGGGTGGCTCATAAGTGCTCTTCCCATGGCAAGCATCTGCTGTTCGCCACCTGAAAGGGTACCGGCGATCTGCTTGCGACGTTCCTTAAGTCTTGGGAAGTGAGTGTAAACTCTCTCAAGGGTGTCATTTATCTCAGCCTTGTCCTTGCGGGTGAAGGCACCCATCTTAAGGTTATCAAGTACCGTGAGTTGCTGGAAGACTCTGCGGCCTTCGGGAACGTGAGCCATTCCCATTGTGACGATCCTGTGAGCCGGTTTCTTTGTGATATCTTCGCCTTTTAAAGCAATGGAGCCCTCGGACGCTGCAATGAGTCCGCTGATAGCGTGAAGGCTGGTTGTTTTGCCTGCACCGTTAGCACCGATGAGCGCAACGATGGAGCCTTCTTCAACTTCAAAAGAAATACCCTTTATGGCCTCTATCATGCCGTAGTGGACATGAAGATCTTTTACTGTAAGTATGTTGCCCATAACTATTCTCCAAGATATGCCGTAATGACTTCAGGATTGTTGAGAACTTCGCTTGTGTTTCCTTCAGTCAGGATCCGGCCGAAATTAAGCACGGTCAGACGCTCGCAGATACCTGATACAAGCTTCATATCATGTTCTATAAGTAAAATGGAGAGTTTAAATTCCTTCCTTATAAAGGAAATGGTCTCCATAAGTTCAGCTGTTTCCTTGGGATTCATGCCTGCGGCAGGCTCGTCCAGAAGAAGAAGCTTGGGATCAGTCGCAAGGGCTCTTGCTATCTCGAGCTTACGCTGTTTGCCGTAAGGAAGCTGGGAAGCCTTAAGATCTGCTTTTTTATCAAGTTCAAACACAGAAAGAAGCCGCATAGCCTCTTCCGTCATTTCCTTTTCACGGCGGAAAAAGGAAGGAAGCCTGAGAATTCCTGCAATCGAAGGATAGGGAAAGCGGTTGTGAAGCGCTGTCTTAACGTTATCAAGAACGGTAAGGTCCTTGAAAAGCCTGATATTCTGGAAGGTGCGGGCTATGCCTGTCTTGTTGATCTCTATGGGGCTTAAACCTGTGATATCGCGGCCACCAAGCTTAATGATACCTTCGTTAGGCTTGTATACTCCTGTAAGAAGGTTAAATACGGTAGTCTTGCCGGCACCGTTGGGGCCGATGAGACCGTAGAGTTCACCTTCTTTTATTTCAAGTGAAAAATCATCCACGGCGCGAAGTCCGCCAAAGGAAATGGAAAGATGATTAACTGACAGTACGTTGTTTTCAGCCATTTATCTGCCCTCCTTTGCAGCCTTATTAAAGAAAGGAAGACGGGCCTTCATGCGCTCCTTGAAATCCTTCGCGGCGGGAGACTGGTTAAATATCATCATTGCGATAAGAACTACCGAGTAGATAAGCATGCGGTAGTTGGCAAGTCCTCTTAAGAGTTCGGGGATGAGAGTTAAGATAACAGCTGCTATCATTGATCCTCTCATGGAACCGATTCCGCCAAGAACCACAAATACAAGGATCATGATGGACATATTGTAGCCAAAGTTTTTGGGAGTTGCCATGAGGGTGTTAAGGTTGTGTGCATACAAAACACCGGCAACACCTGCTAAGGCTGCGGATATTGAGAAAGCCATGAGCTTGTATTTGGTAATGTTGATTCCGATGGATTCGGCAGCGATCTCGTTGTCGCGGATAGCCATGATGGCGCGGCCGTCGCGGCTTTTAATGAGATTTAGTACCACAAAGAGGGTCAAAAGGATAAGAACGATACCGATGGTAAAGTTTGAATCCTTGGGGGTACCCGTGATACCCTGTGCTCCGTTTATGATGATGGTTCCTTCTTCTTCAAGATTTAAGGATAAAGAATCCTTCATGGAGAAGTGGAGTCCCTTTGAGTCTATGCCGACATAGAGAACATTTATGAGATTCTTGATTATCTCGCCAAAAGCAAGGGTTACGATGGCAAGATAGTCGCCCTTAAGCCTTAATACAGGCATACCTACGAGCAATCCGATGATCCCGGCGCATACGAAACCTATGATCAGGGCAATGAGGAATCTTATCCAGTCGACTGTGATCACATTTTCCGTGAGTTTGGAAAAGAAAGCGGAGGCAAAAGCACCAACGCACATGAATCCTGCGTGTCCGAGACTTAACTGTCCGAGGATTCCGACGGTCAGATTCAGGGAAAGAGCCAGGATGACATACACGCAAAGCGGAACCAGGAGACCTTTTAAATGATTGGTAAGAAGTCCCGTTGCCATCAGGATCTCCATGATCACATAAGCTGCCACTACGATGCCGAAGGTTATGAGGTTGTCTTTGTATTTACGTAAGTCCATGGGATGCCTCCTAAACCTTTTCCTGAAGCTTGCGCCCAAGAAGTCCGGTAGGACGGATGACAAGGACGAGTACAAGCACAAGGAAAACTATGGCGTCGCTTAACTGTGAAGAGATATAGGCCTTTGACAGAATCTCGATTATACCTAACAGGATACCGCCTATGAATGCACCGGGAATGGAACCGATACCCCCGAATACCGCAGCAACGAAAGCCTTGATACCGGGCATTGATCCGGTGTAAGGTGTAAGAGCAGGGTATGAGGAACAAAGGAGCATTCCTGCTACGGCTGCAAGTGCCGAACCTATGGCAAAAGTAAGTGAAATGGTAGCATTCACGTTAATGCCCATGAGTTTGGCAGCTCCCGAATCTTCGGATACTGCAAGCATGGCGCGGCCGGCCTTTGTTTTGTTAACAAAAAGAGTGAGACAAACCATTATGACGATACAGGAGATGATAGTGACGATTGTTTCGCCCGTAATGGTTATCCCGCCCCCTGCAAGCTTGATGGGAGCAATGTTAACTACAGAAGAAAAAGCCTTGGTATTGGCACCGAAAATAAGAAGTGCAACGTTCTGCAGGAAGTAACTCACACCGATGGCGGTTATGAGAACCGCGAGTGAAGAGGCTCCTCGCAAAGGTTTGTAGGCTATTGCTTCAATGGTAACACCGAGTACGGTACAAAGAACGATAGAAAGGATCATGCCAAGAGGCAGGGGAAGAGAAAGGGAGGAAACGATGGTAAATACAACGTAGCTTCCAACCATTATTACATCGCCGTGGGCGAAATTAAGCATCTTGGCTATACCGTAAACCATGGTATAGCCAAGAGCGATTATGGCATAAACGCTGCCCAAACTGATTCCGTTTATCAGGTAAGATATAAAGCTCATTTGGAGTCCTTCTTTTTACTGAATTAACGAGTAGCTGCCGTCCTTGATGACTACGGCTTTGGGATCCTTGCTTACTGCGCCGTCTGCATCCCAGGTCATTCCGATACCGGTAAGACCGTCAAAAGAAAGGGTCTTCAACTGTTCTCTGATGGCATTGCAAAGATCTGAAGTGGACATTGAAGGCTTTGCGTTTGCCTTTTCAAGAGCGGCCTTGATGATATAAACTGCATCGTAGGCATCAGCGCCAAACTGGTTCGGAATCTCGCCGTACTTTTCTACATACTTCTTTACATAGGAAACAGTTTTGTCATCTGTAGCATCTGCTGCGAAAGGAGTAAGGAGCATAACGCCTTCTGCAAGGGAAGTATCGAAGTTTTCAACACCAAGCACACCGTCAAGACCGTCGCATCCGAAGAACTTAACATTAAGGCCCATGGAAGCTGCCTGAGTAAGGATCAAAGAAGCTTCGGTGTAGTAGATAGGAAGGAAAACAAGGTCAGCGCCGTTGTCGTTGGCTTTCTGAAGCTGAACGGAGAAGTCGGTTTTGTTATCTGCGGTGAAGGCTTCGGCTGCAACAATCTCGAAGGGCTGATTCTTGGATTCAGCAACAAACTTTTCGTAGATTCCGTTTGAATATACGTCGGAAGAATCATAGATAACTGCTACCTTGGAGGCAACATTGTGTTCACCGATGTACTTTGCGCTTGCAATACCCTGGTTGGGGTCTGTGAAGCAAACCTGGTATGCAATATCATTGTTATCAAGAATAGCGGCTGAAGAACCTGAAGGAGTAAGAAGGAACATGTTATCAGCCTTGGCTTCGGGAACAACGGCTACGCAGCAGCCGGAGGTTACGGTACCTACAAGCATCTGCATTCCCCAGTCCTTAAGAGTATTATAAGCGTTAACAGCCTTTTCTGCATCAAGTTCGTCATCCTGGAAATCATAATCGATCTTAAAGCCGTTGATGCCGCCGGTTGCATTGATCTCATCTACAGCGATCTGAATGGAGTTCTTTACTGCAAGACCGTAAGCTGCGGCGCCACCGGTAATGGGACCGATTCCTCCGATCTTGAAGGTATTCCCGCCGTTTGAACCACATCCGGCGAGGGTGCCTAAAGCGAGTACGGACGCAAGCGCGAGACTTGCAAATCTTGTCAACTTCTTCATAATTAATATCCTCCTAAATAATTGGTTAAATTATTTAAAAAACAATTTAATACATAAAAAACACTTTGTCAATGTAATACGTTAAATTATGAATGTAAAAAATTTGACTTATGGTCATTATATTCTTATAATAAATAAGAATGAAATAATAGGAGACTGTATGAATACAGAGACTGTCGGATCGACTTTCGAGCGTAATTTCGCGCTTTTGATAGATGGGGACAACGTAAGCCCCAAGTACATTTCGGGCATCATCGAGGAGATGACCACCAAATACGGTAACCTTTCTTTAAGGAGGATCTACGGGGACTTCACAAGGAACGACAAGAACAGCTGGAAGACCGTTCTTTTGGATAATTCCCTGACCCCCATTCAGCAGTATTCCAATACCGTCGGGAAGAATTCTTCCGATTCCGCACTTATAATAGATGCAATGGACATTCTTTATACCGGCAATGTGGACGGCTTCTGCATAGTTTCAAGCGATTCAGATTTCACAAGGCTTGCGACGCGCCTTCGTGAGTCCCGTATGTATGTCATCGTAATGGGTGAAAACAAAACTCCCCGTTCCATAAGAATGGCCTGCGATAAGTTCGTAACACTTGAAAACCTTATCGACCAGGACGACAGCGACACTTCAGGGAAGAAGAAAAAGGATTCACGCAAGAAATCCGAAGCTCTTACGAGAGCAGCGGTCAACACTGCCATCGGCAACATCATTGCCGACAACGACAGTAACGGACGCCAGACATATCTCGGCGAACTTGGCAGCAAGCTTGTTGCCATTTATCCCGACTTTGATACACGTAACTACGGATACAGTTCACTGTCCCGTATGATCGAGGAAACTCCCGAATTCAAGCTTCACAAGAATTCAAGTTCATATTATGTTTCCTCACGGGAGATGGCTTCCAAGGAAGATGTCTTTTCTTTTGCGGAGAAGGCTATCAGAGATGCGGGAGCGAAGGGACTCGATATCGGAGATCTTTCCAACAGACTGCATCTTGAGTATCCTGCCTTCAGTCCCAAGAGCTACGGCTATTCCCAGTTCCAGAAGTTTGTAAGCTCCATCCCCGGAACCAGGATGCTGGCGGAGGCTAACAACAAGCGGGTATTTATGGAGGACGGAAGTGTTTAACTCGGTTTTCCTGATCATCTCTCTTATATATGTTACGGATCTGTGCCTTCTGGTGCCCAAGTACACCCGCTGCAAGTACGATCACACCCCCAGGAAAAAGAAACTCATCTGGAAAGGCCTGTGCATAGTCATTCCCTTCCTTATTCTGGTGGCCGGAGCCCTGATCCTGTTCCTGACGGGATTTGCGGATTCTGATCCGTTGCTTGTTCTTTTGCCTGTGGGAATGCTCCTTTGTGCCATCGGTGATATTGTTATAGAGATAAGGTTTACCAAAGGCGGGTTCTTGTTCGGATTCGGACATTTGGTTTACATAACAGCAGAGATACTGATGCTTAGAACGCTTCATGCGGTTTCCATCGTAAGTTTCCTCATACTTGCGGTGATGGGACTGCTGATGACGATTAAATTTCTCGGGAAAAAGCATCGGTTTCTTATGGTGTTGTATAATACGGTTATAAGTGTTTCTTTTTCACTCGGACTGGGATTGGTGCTACAGAATGTTAACGGACAGGTGCTGGTAGGATTCGGGATCATGTCCCTTTGCATTTCGGACTGGCTTTTGGCCCGTAATAAGGCATTTGGATCCAACTATCCCATGTCTCTTATTTCTCTCATTTTCTACTTTGGGGGACAGATCATGATATCGACTTATCCTTATTTAATACAGTAATTCAGAAAGGCGGAAAGAGTTTTGGAACAAAAGGTTATGCTAGGAAATGCCGCGATAGCTCGCGGTGCGTACGAAGCTGGAGTGAAGGTGAGCGCGGCTTACCCAGGTACCCCCAGTACGGAGATCAGTGAGAATCTGGTTAATTATCCCGAAATTTACTGTGAATGGTCACCCAACGAGAAGGTGGCGTGCGAAGTTGCCATCGGCGCATCAATGTCCGGCGTTCGTTCCATGTGCTGCATGAAACACGTGGGATTGAATGTGGCTTCCGATCCTCTCTATACGGTTTCATACATCGGTGTCAACGGAGGAATGGTCCTGGTTGTTGCCGACGATCCCGGGCTTTACAGCTCCCAGAACGAGCAGGATACCCGTA
This sequence comes from Lachnospiraceae bacterium, assembly GCA_024695575.1. Classification (GTDB taxonomy): domain Bacteria; phylum Bacillota; class Clostridia; order Lachnospirales; family Lachnospiraceae; genus UBA1258. The sequence continues at coordinate 15,500 of JAILHY010000056.1, read as the reverse complement.
TGATCGGCCGTGCGTCCATGGTTCCCGTCATAGAGCCCTCCGATTCTCAGGAAGCCAAGGATTTCATGAAATATGCCTTTGAACTTTCGGAGAAATACGATACTCCCATAATCTTAAGGACTACCACCCGCCTTGCGCATTCTCAGGGAATGGTCACTTTGGAAGAGCCTGTGGCTTTTGACAAGGTATCTCATCCCTACGAGAAGAATATCGCAAAGAACGTTATGATGCCCGGAATGGCAAAGGAACGTCACAAATACGTTGAAAAACGCCTTAAACAGATGGCTGCGGACGGGGATAAGCTTCCCGTTAACAGGATCGAAGAGGGCGATACCCGAATCGGATTTATCACAAGCGGTATAGCTTATCAGTATGTAAAAGAAGTTTGTCCCGATGCAAGCGTCCTTAAGCTTGGTCTTGTTAATCCCCTTCCGGCGGGCATGATCAAAGAATTTGCCGCTAAGGTTGACAGACTCATTGTTTTCGAAGAACTTGAGCCCGTGATCGAAGAGCAGGTTAAGGCTCTCGGGATCAAGTGCGAAGGTAAGGAACTGTTTACGGTTCAAGGTGAATACAGTGCTAATATGTTACGAAACGCTCTCGGTATTACTACAGATACCGATGAACCTGCCAAGGTTCCCGCGCGTCCGCCCATTCTTTGTCCCGGATGCCCGCACAGAAGCGTGTACACCGCTCTCAAAAAGCTGCAGCTTCACGCTGCGGGAGACATCGGATGCTATACTCTTGGCGCTGTTGCTCCCCTTAATGTGGTTGAAACCGCGGTCTGCATGGGCTCGAGCATTTCCACTCTTCACGGAATGGAGAAGGCAAGAGGCTCCGAATATGTGAAGAACTGGGTTGCTGTCATAGGAGATTCCACGTTCCTTCATACAGGCGTTAATTCGCTAATGAACATGGTATATAATAAGGCTACGGGAACTGTTCTTATCCTTGACAATTCCACCACGGGAATGACGGGACATCAGGATCATGCGGCTACAGGTAAGACTCTTATGGGCGAGCCTACCTACGCCATTGATATTTACAACCTCTGCAAGGCGATGGGGATAGACAATGTAGTGGAGGTTGATTCTTTTAACCAGGATGAGCTTGTAAGGGTACTTAAAGAAGAAACCGCAAGGGATGCTGTTTCTGTTGTTATCTGCAAGGCTCCCTGTGCGCTCTTAAAGGGTCAGACATTCCCTTACGTATGCGAGCCGATTCCCGACAAGTGTAAGAAATGCGGTGCATGCTTAAGACCGGGATGTCCTGCGATAACAAAGAATGATGATGGTACAGTCTATATTGACAGAACAATGTGTAACGGGTGTAATCTTTGCGCACAGATGTGCAAATTTGGGGCGATCAAAAGGGTAAATCGATAACTGACTTTCGGAGGCGGACGATGAGCAGACAATCACGTAAGGGCGTTGGACTTGTAACCAGGTTCACTATTATCTTTTCGTGTGCCACTTTACTTATCCTTATCCTTGCAGGATTCGTTACTTATAACGGACAAATGCGCATTTACAAGAAACAGTGCGAGGCCAATGTCCGAAACATAGGTGAATACCTTGAGATCATGCTTGAAGCAGAAGGCAACAAGATAAAGGTATATCAGGATTCCTATATCAGGTTCTTTAATGAAGTTGATATACCCTATGATTTTGATTCTTTTAAGGAGGCCGAAGCAACCTTCAGAAAGCACTTTGCGGAAGAGTATCCGAACAAAGCACTCTGGGTCGATGTTGAGATAAAAGATATGCCGGAGTGGCTGCAAAAAGAATGGCTTGTGTACTATCATGAATATTGGATCATAACCTTTGAACAGGCCAGAACCGCATTTGATCTTCCTTATACCTATTATCTTCTAATGAAAGAAGACATACACAACGTAGTCTACATGATAGACGGAGAAAGGACCAGACGTCAGGACGACGGGAATCTTCTCTATCTGGGTGATGAGTATTACAATGATCCTGAGGTGTATAAATTCGAGTGGAAGACATGGAAGACCAAGCAGAAGCAGAACGGTTATCAGGAATGGGACAATGCGTGGGGGCATACCTATGCATACTATACTCCGCTTACAATCGATGGTGAGACTCTTGGGCTCATCGGAACCGAGGTGGAAGTTGCCAAGGTCAACAAGGACATCATGAACAATACGCTGAGTATCCTGATGGGCATTGCCATCGCACTAATAGGATCAATGCTCATTATGCTCGGTATCATCAACAAGTACTACATAAGCAAGCTTGCAAGGCTGGAAACCGCAGTAGGAAAGTACACAGCCAGCAAGGATCCGTCCACTGCTGCCGATATAGAAAAGGACGGTCACGGCAGTGACGAGATCTCATCACTTGCACGACAGTTTGTGGCACTCATAGTCGAACTTGAGAATTACATCAAGAATCTTGTGAAGACAACTCAGGAGCTGCAGAATTCAAAGCGGCGTGAGCAGGATATGAGTGAGCTGGCTAACAAGGATTCCCTTACCGGCGTACGTAACCGTACAGCGTATGATGCTCTGCAAAAAGAACTGGTCATCAACCTGAATAAGGGTGATTCAAGATTCGGATTTGCCATGATCGATCTTAACGGACTGAAGCAGATCAACGATACTTACGGTCACGATAAAGGTAATGTTTCCATCAAAAAGCTCTGTAATCTTGTCTGCACGGTATTTGCCCATTCGCCGGTATTCAGAGTAGGCGGAGACGAGTTCGTGGTGGTTTTGCGAGGAAATGACTACAATCACTCGGATGAACTGGCAGGAAGGTTTAACATAGCGTTGGCCGAGATAGCAAAAGAAGATAACATGGAACCCTGGGAGAAGATATCCGCGGCCATCGGAATAGCCAAATATGATGCAGAGATAGACAGCACTGTGGAATCTGTATTAAAGCGTGCTGATGAATTAATGTATATAAGAAAGCAGGAAATGAAATGTCTGAACAAACAAGAAACATAATGATCGTCGGTGTAGGCGGTCAGGGAACATTACTTACAAGCAGGATACTGGGCGGGATCATGCAGAGCGCAGGATTCGACGTTAAGCTTTCCGAGGTTCACGGAATGGCTCAGAGAGGCGGAAGCGTGGTTACTTTTGTACGCTACGGCAAAGAAGTTCATGAGCCCATAGTTGAAGAAGGTCAGGCTGACGTGCTTATCGCATTCGAAAGACTTGAAGCCTTAAGGTATGCGCACTTCCTTAAAAAGGACGGGGTTATCATAATAAATGACCAGAGGATCGATCCCATGCCCGTTGTTACGGGAGCTGCGGAGTATCCTTCCAATATAATAGAAGATCTTTCCGCAAAGCATAAAGTATTCTCGGTTGACGCCGCAGGAGAGGCTCTGAAAATGGGTAATCCCAAGGTGTTTAACATTATAGTCCTGGGACTTGCCGCAAGGCACATGGATTTTGAAAAAGAACAGTGGCTCAAGGTGATCGAAAACACGGTACCTCCTAAGACTGTTGAGATCAACAAGGCTGCTTTCTTAAAGGGCTACGAGCTCTGATATAAAAAGTGTAAAAGGGAGATAGGTACAATGGCTGTATGGAACGAAGCAAAGGAGTGCATGTCGAGAGACGAACTCTCGGTATTGCAGGGTAAACGCCTGGTAAAGCAGGTTAACTACGTTTATCACAACGTCGAGTATTATCGCAAGAAAATGCAGGCTGTAGGCCTGGAACCGGGAGATATAAGGGATCTTTCAGATCTTGACAAGCTTCCTTATACCACCAAGGACGATCTTAGGGATACATATCCTTTCGGGCTTTTTGCTGCGCCTCAGTCAGAGATTGTCAGAATCCATGCATCCAGCGGTACCACAGGTAAGGCCACGGTTGTAGGCTATACAAGACGCGACATAGATATCTGGTCGGAGTGTGTGACCAGAGCTCTTACCCAGTGCGGTATAACAAGCAACGACATTGTTCAGGTAGCATACGGGTACGGTCTGTTTACGGGTGGTCTCGGAGCTCATTACGGAGTAGAGAATACCGGAGCGACCGTTGTTCCCATGTCTACCGGTAATACCAAGAAACTTATCACCATGATGAAGGACTTCGGAGTTACGGGTATTATGTGCACTCCTTCATATCTTCTTCATATTGCGGAAACCATTATCGAACAGGGTGACCTTGATAATATCAAGCTTCGTGTTGCAGTATGCGGTGCAGAGCCCTGGACCGAGAAGATGCGAATACAGATCGAAGAGAAATTAAGGCTTAAATGCTTTGATATATACGGACTTTCCGAGATCATGGGACCCGGTGTTGCCTGCGACTGTGAATATCACAAGGGTCTTCATGTTCAGGAGGATCACTTCCTTCCTGAGATAATCTCTGCCGAAACACTTAAACCCATTCCCGACGGCGAAGTGGGAGAGCTTGTTTTCACTACACTTACCAAGGAAGGAATTCCCCTTCTTCGTTACAGGACCAAGGACCTTACAAGTATAGACAGAACCACCTGCGAATGCGGTCGTACAACGGCTCGTATCGCAAGATTTAAGGGCCGAAGCGATGACATGCTTGTTCTTCGCGGTGTTAACGTTTTCCCTTCACAGATCGAGGCTGCGCTTCTTGAAATGTCGGGAACCCTTCCTCATTACATGATCATCGTGGACAGAGTGAACAATCTGGACACCATTGAGGTTCAGGTTGAGGTAGAAGAAAGATTCTTCAGCGATGAGATCAGAGAACTGGAGAGACTTTCCAAGCAGATAGGCGATGTCATCAAGGGAGCCATCGGACTTGCCGTTAAAGTCAAACTTGTTGAACCCAAGACCTTAAACCGTTTTGACGGCAAAGCAGTTCACGTAATCGATAACAGAGTATTTGACTGATTAGCGGGGGTAGCGTATGATAATCAAACAGGTTTCGGTTTTTCTTGAAAACAGCGAAGGACGTCTTTCGAACGCTCTTCTTATATTAAAGAACAAAGGCATTGACATCAGATCATTGAGCCTTGCGGATACCAACGATTACGGAATGCTCCGTCTCATCGTTGACAAGCCGGAAGAAGCCATTGCAGCCCTTAAAGAGGGCGGGCTTTCGGCACATATCACCGAGGTGCTGAGCCTTGAAGTTGATGACAGAGTAGGTGCTTTGGCAGACGCTCTTTCAAAGATTACCGAAAAGGGACTTAATATCGAGTATATGTATGATTGCGAGAATATGGGAGAAGCCGGGCAGTCTCACAAAGCCTGCATGATCATTAAGATCTCCGATCTTGCAAAACATAAGGATTTATTTGAATAATGAAATATCTGAAACAAATAGGAATAATAGCCGTAGTAAGTTTTGCGGCAGAGATATTGGAGCGATTCATTAAGCTTCCGGTGCCTGCAAGCGTGTACGGACTTATAATCATGTTCGTATTACTGCTCACAGGTGTGGTTAAGCTTCCGGATGTTGAAGAAGTGGCGGACTTTATGCTTGCCATAATGCCTTTCTTTTTCGTAGCCCCCACTGTCAGCCTCATGACGAGCTTCGATGCCATTAAGGGAAGTGTGCTGAAACTGTTGATAGCATGCTTCCTTTCTGCCGTTACCGTCATCGTGGTAACGGGAGTCACGGCACAGATCCTGGTTCGGCGCAAGGGGAAAAAGGAAAAGAAATGAGAGAGTTTATTTCGGAAAGCGCCTTTTTCGGTACGGCGCTCACTTTTTTTGTGTTTTTGTTTTTTCAACTGATACGGGATCACTTTAAGATCAAGACTCCTTTCTTTAACCCGCTTTTGTTTTCGGCAACGGTCATAATAGTTTTTCTGAAACTGACGGGTATTGAATATTCGGAGTATAATCTTGGTGCGGCCCATTTGACATACTGGCTTACGCCCATGACCATATGTCTTGCCATACCTTTGTACAGGCGGGTCAGGGAATTAAAGGAAAATCTTGCCGCAGTGATCATATCCATCACCTGCGGAGCGGTAAGTCATGTCCTTGTTCTGGCAGTGCTTTCCATGGCGTTTAAGCTTGACAAGGTTCTGCTTCATTCCGTTATGCCTAAGAGCGTGACCACAGCTATAGCACTGGGACTTTGCGAGAAGCTTGGCGGTATCGCACCGGTGACCATCGTGGGAGTTACCATAGCCGGAATGACAGGGGCAGTACTGGGTCCCTTTATACTTAAGATCGCAAGGGTCAAAGAACCCGTTGCCCAGGGTCTTGCCATAGGCTCTGCAAGCCACGCAATCGGAACCAGCAAAGCCATGGAAATGGGCGAACTGCAGGGAGCCATGAGCTCACTGGCCATTGTGGTCACGGGAATACTTACGGTGGTCGTACTTCAGATCGCCGTAATGATTGGAGTTTGATAAATGACAGATAATGAGATACTTGAAAAAGAAACAGAAAATACAGTAACTGAAGAGGTGAAAGAAACTGCGCCGGAAACTGCTGATGCAGGGACTGAGACAGAACCGGTAGTCGTTAAGAATTTCACGAAGATCGTGATTCCTGTTGCTGCGGTAGTTTTAGTGATCGCCGCAGTAATTGCGGTTGTTCTTCTTTTGCCGGGAAACAGGGCTAAGCGTTACACAGGTACAGCCAATAAGGCCTATGCAGCCGGGAATTTTGATAAGGCAATCAGTTTCTATCAGAAGGCACTTGGATTTGATGATAATGCCTACATTGCACTGAAGGGTGCGATCCTTTCGGCGGCAGCATCGGGTAATACAGAATTACGGGACGAGCTTTCCCACGAGGCCATTTATTCCATAGCCGACAGGGGCACGTATATTACCGAAAAAGAAAAAGTAAATGCCATTGAACTTGCCCTTACTGCCTATGAATATCTTACGAACTATCTTGCAGACGGGGATCTTCTGTGGATCAGGTTAAATACCGTATACGAAAAGCTGGGAGAGCCCGGAGAATTAAGGCCCATGCTTGCAGGATACGCCTTTGGCAGAGGTAAGGCTATAATTGCAGCGGACGGCGATCCTTTCCTTGCGCTTTCAATGTTTGATTCTGCTACGAAGTTTTCGGACGGATCAGAGCCTGTTGCCGAGGAAGCAGAGACCGCAATACTTAAGATAATCGAAAGCAATATCCGTACGGATAACTTTGATGAAGCAAGGAATATCTTATCTACATGGGGCGAGAAGTACAGCATCTCCAACAGGGATTCCATTTTAAAGGATATCAATCTTAAGGAAGACCTTTACGAGACCAAGCTTTCTTTTATGACAAGGGTTTACGAGAATATGTATTCCTGCTTTAACGGTCTTAAGGACAGTTTTGCAGAGAGCGTTGCGTCATCTACGCAAGGTCTTGACATTAGAATGCTTACCTACGACTGGTTTGAGATGCAGAACCTTGATGGAAGCGAGGATGCGGATAAACTGGCCCTTGCAGCACTTAAGAATCAGGCTGTGGACGACGGTCCGGTTATTTTCTCTCCGGAAGGCTTCACTGCAAAGGGTGAGGAGATTGCCTGCGGGCTTTATTCTTACGGTGATCTTATCCTTCAGGATGACGGAAGTGTTAACACCAGCTACTATTTCTTTATCGGTAATTACGTAGACGGAAAGAGGGAAGGCTACGGAATCAGCTTTGTTCGGACCGGAGAGACCAGTTTCTACTGCTTTGAGGGAATCTGGCATGATGATGCTCCAAACGGCTACGGTGTACTCTACAGAAAGAACAATTACGCCCATACACAGCTTGCGGAATATACGGATATTCTTTTTGGAAACTACGTGAACGGATATCAGGACGGAACGGTGCTTGCACGCATTTCCACAAACGAGCAGCCAGGGACCTACTACGAAGGAACTTATGAGGTTAAGGACGGCTACGGCGTTGAAGTTCCTATCAAGACCGAGGATTACGAGATACTTAATCCCATACCCGAGGATTACGTCCTCATAGGCGTTATTCCCAATATCACGGACGGCTATTCCAATTATATGATCTATCGCGACAAACGTTCTGAAAAGAAAGGTACCATCGGATATAATTAAAAAGGAAATTGTTTCTTTTTGCAGAATATTATATACAGAGGGAACATAATGCATATACGTGAAACGCTTGAGCAGATGGAAAGTGAATACTTAAGTCCCTATGCCATGCACTCCGCCGATTCCAAAGGGCGCATGAAACCTGAGGAACAGTGCGACATCAGGCCTGTTTTTCAGCGTGACAGGGACAGGATCATTCACTGTAAGTCATTTAGACGTCTTAAGGACAAGACCCAGGTCTTTCTTTCTCCGGACGGGGATCATTACAGGACCAGACTCACCCATACGCTTGAAGTTTCGCAGAATGCGCGCACCATCGCCAAGGCCCTTAAATTAAACGAGGAGCTGGTGGAAGCAATCGCTCTCGGGCATGATCTTGGGCATACGCCTTTCGGACATGCGGGGGAGAGAGCCCTCAACGATGTCTGTCCCGAAGGTTTCGATCATGCGGTTCAGGGTATCAGGACCGTGGACATCCTTGAAAAGGACGGTCAGGGACTTAACCTTACCTTTGAGGTGAGGGACGGAATGCTTAATCACCAGACAGAGGGCATGCCCTGTACCCTTGAAGGAAAGATCGTAAGATTTTCAGATAAGATCGCCTACATTCATCACGACATGGATGATGCCATTCGGGCAGGAATCCTGAAAGAATCCGACGTCCCGCGTGAGATAACAGATGTTATTGGCGATACAACGGGTAAGAGACTCGATTTCTTTATCCATGATCTGGTGCTTAACAGCGTGGGTAAGAACGATATATTAATGAGCGATGAGACGGCGGCGGCCATGAAGGCATTAAGACAGTTCATGTTTGAGAATGTCTATCAGAATCCGAAGGCCAAAAGTGAGGAATCCAAAGCGGAATCCCTCATGAAGACTCTTTACGATTATTATCTTAAGCATTTTGACAAGCTTCCCACATTCCTCAAGCTCCTTGTGAGCAAGGGAGATTCAAGGGAGCGGGTGGTATGTGATTATGTGGGCGCCATGACGGACCGGTACGCCGTTGCCCAGTACGAGGAGTTGTTTATTCCTAAATCTTGGCATTATTAAGGGGTTAAGAGTGAAATATCCGGATGAACTGATCGATGAGATCAGATCGCGTAACGATATAGTGGATATTGTGGGGCAGTTTGTATCTTTGAAACGGTCCGGGAGCAACTATACCGGACTTTGCCCTTTTCATAATGAGAAAACACCTTCTTTTTCGGTGTCGCCTTCCAAGCAGATGTGCCATTGTTTCGGGTGTGGAGCCGGCGGAAATGTTATCACGTTCATCATGAAGTATCAGAACTACACGTTTCCGGAGGCTTTGAAGTACCTTGCGGACAGAGCGGGCATCAATCTTCCCGAAGCAGAGTTCACCGAGGAGGAAAAGAAGCGACGCAGCCGTAAAGAAACGCTTTACAACATTAATCTTAAGGCTGCGGCTTATTTTTGCTGGTGCCTTCAGAACAGAGAGGGCGAGGAGGGCCTTAAGTACCTTAAGGGCAGAGGGCTTTCCGATGAGACTATCAAGCGTTTTGGCCTGGGTTTCTCACCGATCAGCAGGAGCAATCTTTTCGATTATCTGAAAAAGCAGGGCTTTTCCACGGAACTGATCCGGGAGTCGGGCCTTGTAACATATGAGGAAACCAAGGGCTTTAACGACAAATTCTGGAACAGAGTCATGTTCCCCATAGCCGATGAGCACAACAAGGTCATTGCTTTCGGCGGGCGAGTCATGTCGGATGCCAAGCCCAAGTATTTAAACTCACCGGAGACAGAGATCTTCGATAAGAGCCGTACGATCTACGGTCTTAATATAGCCAGGAGTTCGCGGCGCGATTTCTTTATCCTGTGTGAGGGATATATGGATGTCATAAGCCAGCACCAGGCGGGTTTTGACAACGCGGTGGCATCTCTTGGAACAGCATTTACGAGCGGTCATGCCAGTATACTTAAAAGGCTTAAGAAACCAATCTATCTTGCCTATGACTCCGACGGAGCGGGCGTAACGGCAGCCTTAAGGGCAATTAAGATCCTTAGGGAAACGGATATGGTTTGCAGGGTCATAAGCTTAAAGCCTTACAAGGATCCCGACGAATTCATCAAGGCCGAAGGCGCCGAAGCTTATGAGAAACGTATCAAAGAGGCGGAGAACGGTTTCTTTTTCGAAGTAAGGATATTGTACGAAAGCAAGAATATAAACGACCCGGACGAGAAGACCGCCTTCGTTAAGGAAGTCTGTGCCAAGCTTGCGTCCATGTCCGACGAAGTGGAGCGGGAGAACTATATGGCTTCTTTTGCGGACAGATACATGATACCGGTGGAGACCGTCAAGCGTGAAGTCAGCGCCATTGCAGCCAGGAACGGCGGAGAGTACGGGATCGCGGAACGACCCAAATCAAGCCTTGCAAGGGCCAAGGATCCGGATGCGGGCATCAAAAAGATCCAACGTACCCTGCTTACATGGATTAGCGAGGAACCCAAGATCTACACCGCAGTTAAGGACATCATAAGTCCCGCGGACTTTACGGACAGGGTTTATTTTGCGGTGGCGACGAGGCTATTCGCGGATGTGGAAGCAGGGGTCATGAATCCGGCGGCCATAGTCAGTATGTTTGAAGAAGAAGCAGACCAGGCCATGGTTGCGGAGATCTTCAACACGGAGCTTGAGCGGATCGAGAGTCAGGATGAGAGGCGGAAAGCCCTCTCCGACATGATAACCGCCATTAAGCGAAATTCCCTTGAGACCATGGATGCCAAGGAAAACCAGAGCATGGATGAAATGATGCGCATCCTGGAAGAGCGCAAGAAACTTGAAAAACTGAAAAATATCAAATTTACTATATGAAAGAGATGGTACCCAATATGGATGAGAACATGCAGGCCAAATACGAAGAGAAATTAAAAGAATTTCTTTCCTACTGCAAAAAACACAAGAACATGATCGAATATCATGAGAGCACCGACTTCTTTGCCGATATGCAATTGGACGAGGATCAGTATGATAAGATTATGGAGGTACTGGATGCCAACAACGTTGATATCATGCAGATTCCCGAGGAAGAAGAATCGGACGATGATATCATTTTTGATGACGATGAGAGCGACGTTGACGTAGAGAACATCGACCTTTCCGTTCCCGAAGGCGTTTCCATCGAAGATCCCGTTCGTATGTACTTAAAGGAGATCGGTAAGGTGCCTCTTCTTTCTGCAGAGGAAGAGATCGAGCTTGCCAAGAAGATGGAAAAGGGCGACGAGGAAGCGAAGAAGAAACTTGCTGAAGCAAACCTTCGTCTCGTGGTTTCCATTGCAAAGAGATATGTGGGCCGCGGTATGCTTTTCCTTGATCTTATCCAGGAAGGTAACCTTGGTCTTATCAAGGCGGTAGAGAAGTTTGATTACCGAAAGGGATACAAGTTTTCAACCTATGCTACATGGTGGATACGACAGGCTATCACAAGAGCCATTGCTGACCAGGCGCGTACCATCAGAATTCCCGTGCATATGGTTGAAACCATCAACAAACTCATCAGAGTTTCGAGACAATTACTTCAGGAACTCGGTCGTGAACCTACCCCCGAAGAGATCGCTGTTGAGATGAACATGCCCGTTGAGAGAGTTAGAGAGATCCTTAAGATCTCCCAGGAGCCCGTTTCTCTTGAAACTCCCATCGGTGAAGAAGAAGATTCACATCTCGGCGATTTCATTCAGGACGAGAATGTACCTGTTCCCGCAGAGGCTGCAGCATTTACATTGCTTAAGGAACAGCTGGTTGACGTTCTTGAGACCCTTACAGAAAGAGAGCAGAAGGTACTTCGTCTTCGTTTCGGACTTGATGACGGAAGAGCCCGCACACTTGAGGAAGTTGGTAAGGAATTCAACGTTACCCGTGAGCGTATCAGACAGATCGAGGCCAAGGCGTTAAGAAAGCTTCGTCATCCTTCACGTTCACGCAAACTTAAGGATTATCTTGAGTGATGAACAGAGATTTATCAGACAGGTTATGTAAACTATGCGAAGTGACTCCAACCTGTGACAGTCTTGCTGATATCGGATGCGATCACGGCTATGTTTCGATAGAACTTGTCAAAACAGGTAAGGCAAAGCGCGTACTTGCCATGGATGTTAACGAAGGCCCCCTTGAAAGGGCCAAAGAAAACATCGCCTCCGCAGGATTGTCGGATGTGATCGAAACAAGATTGTCCGATGGTTTACATAATGTAGAGAACGACCGCTTGTTTGATACGATCCTGATAGCAGGAATGGGCGGAAGGCTTATTAGAGATATTCTTTCCGAAGGATCAGCGAAGGTAAGTAAGGCTACATGCCTTGTATTACAGCCCCAGTCTGAGATATTTCTGGTTAGAGAATATGTACTTGACGCAGGGTTCGTGATCGAATCGGAGTATTGCGTTAAGGATCGGGGAAAGTTTTACTTTATACTTATCTGCAGGCGAAGCAAAAGCAAGGTTTGCGAGGCGGATCCTTTCTTTTTCGAGTATTCGCGGAAATTACTGGAAGAAAGAGATGAGGTTTACAGGCAGTACCTGTCAAAGAGCCTTGAAGCGGTAGCAAAATACCTTGAGCAGGCCGGCGATCGGAGCGATAAGCTCAAGGCAGATAAAGAAAATATAATTAGAGCGCTTTCTTTTTACGAGGAGACTGATTATGGCAAAAATAACTGTATTGGGAACAACTAAAGAGTATGACAAGGGTACGACACTTGAGAAGGTCGCAGAGGATTTTCAGGACAAATACGCGCATCGCATTGCCGTAGCCATCGAAAACGGCAAGATCAGAGAACTTTTTAAGAAGGTTTCCGGGGATGCCACAGTGGAATTCCTGACACTCAAAGATTCCGTGGGACATAAGGCCTACGTTCGAAGCGCCATCATGCTTATGCTTAAATCCTTCGAGGATGTGATGGGACGTGATCAGATCGAGTACATGAAGGTCGAATTCGTTATCGGAAACGGCTATTACATCACATGCAAGGGGCCTTCAAAGGTTACTCCTCAGGTGATAGACAAGGCCAAGGCTCGTATGAAAGAGCTTGTTGATAAGAATATTCCTTTTGTTAAGGAAAGCGTGCCCATTGAGGATGCTATCGATATCTTTAAGGAACGCAAGATGAAGGACAAAGAATCCCTGTTCAAATACAGACGTTCTTCATCGGTAAATATCTATTCTCTTGAGGATTACAAGGATTATTATTACGGATTTATGCTTCCTTCCACCGGTTATATTAAGTGGTTTGACGTGATCCCTTACGACGAAGGTATGATGCTTGTTATGCCGGGATCATCCGAGCCCGAGGCCATCAAGCCTTTTGATGAGAGAAAGAACCTCTTTGAAACCCTTAAGGCTACCACCGACTGGAATGAAAAGATAGAAGTAAGCACTGTCGGTGAGTTAAACGACCTTGTATGCAGCGGCGGGATCAATGATATGATCCTTGTTCAGGAAGCACTTCAGGAACGCCGCATCGGCGCCATCGCTGAAGACATTGTACGTCGCGGCGGAGTTAAGTTTGTTATGATCGCAGGTCCTTCTTCTTCCGGTAAGACTACATTTTCTCACAGACTTTCGGTTGAACTTAAGACCTACGGCTTAAAGCCGCATCCCATCCCGGTTGACGACTATTTCGTAGACAGGGAGAAGACCCCCAGGGATGAGAACGGTGATTACAATTTCGAGTGTCTCGAAGCCATCGATGTGGAGCAGTTTAACAAGGATATGAGTGCGTTGCTTCGAGGAGAGAGAGTAGAGCTTCCTACCTTCAACTTTAAGACTGGTAAGAGAGAGTATAAGGGTAATTTTAAGCAGCTTGGTCCCGATGATATTCTTGTAATCGAGGGTATTCACGGACTTAACGACAAGATGTCATATTCTCTTCCTTCAGAAAGCAAGTATAAGATCTACATAAGCGCGCTCACTTCCATCAATATCGATGAGCACAACCGCATTCCCACCACTGACGGCAGACTCCTTCGCCGTATGGTAAGAGATGCACGTACCCGCGGAACCAGCGCCAAGAACACCATCAAGATGTGGCCCAGTGTCCGCAAAGGTGAAGAAGAAAACATCTTCCCCTTCCAGGAGAATGCGGATGCGATGTTCAATTCGATCTTGATTTATGAGCTGGCTGCATTTAAGACTTATGCAGAGCCTCTTCTTTTTGAGATAGGCAAGGATGAGCCTGAGTATTATGAGGCTAAGAGACTCCTCAAATTCCTTGAGTATTTCGTGGGTATCGATCCCAAGGTCGTACCCGCCAACAGCATCTGCCGCGAGTTTATCGGCGGAAGCTATTTTAATGTTTGACACATCACGAAGTGATGCGTCAAACAGTCCGGCGCTAGCGGACATAAACTCTTATCATTGTGTAGTGGATTATTTATGAGTTGGACAGACGATCGCGGCTGTATCTTACGGGGTACAGGTGAGGAAAGTCCGGGCTTCATAGGGCAGGATGCCGGCTAACGGCCGGCGGAGGTAACTCCCGGGATAGCGCAACAGAGATATACCGCCCGCGCAAGCGGGTAAGGGTGCAAAGGCAGTGTAAGAGACTACCGTGCGGCCGGTAACGGTCGTAGCCATGCAAGCCCCATCCGAAGCAAGACCAAGATGACTTATGTCATACTGCTTTGCGGTATGACAGCCGGCCCGGCGCTTAAGGGTATAAGTTGGAAAACCATAGATTGGCCCGATCTGTTTTCCGGTAGGTCGCTTGAGACTGTCGGCAACGGCAGCCCTAGATAAATGATCGTCCAACGACAGAACCCGGCTTATCGTCTGACTCTAATTTTGTCGTTCTGCGAAGCAGAATGACAGCCCGTCCGGCGTTTGAGGACATCAGGAAACTCGTCAGAGTTTCTTCATTGTAATATGGAGGTATAATTTCATGACCAAAATCGACATTGTTTCAGGATTTCTGGGCGCCGGTAAAACGACGCTCATCAAAAAGCTTCTTTCCGAAGCTCTAAAGGGTACCAAGGTAGTCCTTATCGAGAACGAATTCGGAGAGATCGGTGTAGACGGCGGTTTCCTTAAGGAAGCCGGTATCGAGATCAAGGAAATGAACAGCGGATGCATCTGCTGCTCCCTTGTGGGAGATTTCAAGACAAGTCTCATCGAAGTTATCGAGAAATATTCTCCCGAAAGGATCCTTATCGAGCCCTCCGGCGTAGGTAAGCTTTCCGACGTACAGAAGGCAGTTATCAACGCAAGCGAACAGGCCGGTGTTGAGCCCGGTTCATCAGTTGCTGTTGTTGATGCAACCAAGTGCAAGATCTACATGAAGAACTTCGGAGAGTTCTTTATCAATCAGATCGAATATGCGGGAACCATTGTTTTAAGCCGTACCCAGCAGATGGATGAAGAAAAGCTTCAGAAGGTTGTTGAAATGATCAGGGAGCATAATCCCAAGGCAAAGATCGTTACAACTCCCTGGGATGAGCTTACTGGTCAGTATATTCTTGATACTTTTGAACAGGTTACTTCTTTTGAAGAGGATCGCTTAAAGGAAGT
>JAILHY010000030.1 GCA_024695575.1 Lachnospiraceae bacterium | reverse complement strand
CAAGAGAGCCGTCACAGCCTTATGTATCGGGTGTTTGCCATCCGCATCCATCAGTGCTTCGACCAGCTGCATCTCGGCATCTTCCAGGAAAAAGAAATCCTTATCATCCCCATTAAGAAATCCGGCAAGAATCTCCCTGCTCTGATCGTATTCATCAGCATCCGCCAATGACTTTAGCGTCTTGGTCACTCTTTTTAATAGTTCTTCCATAGATTCGATCTTCATTCTTTTTCCTCCCAACTTTCCCCGGTAAGATAGTCTATCACTATCCCCGGCTGGACATTGTAAACAAACACGTTAAAGCAGATGCTCCGGCCATTGTCGGCAAGAGACCAGGCCTCCATGTGCACTCCTCGCGCGATCAGCTCCTTGCCCACGTAACACGGCATTACTCGATAAAGAACATGCCCCTCATGATCATCAAGATACCGCGCCACCATGTTTTCAAAGGGTAGCATCCCCGTATGGTTCATATACCTGGTGCCTGTGATCAGATTCTGCCAATTGTCATTTTCCCCTGCCAAAGAATAAGCGATCAAATGACTCCTATTGTAGAGATAATTGTCTTCGATCAGATCCGGATACTTGACCGTATGCCAGCCCGCAGGTTTGATGTGCCCTATGTTTCCACGAGGTTCTGTAGGCATCAGTTCCCTGCCAAGACAGGCCGTCGCCACTCCACATCGTCCCAGCTTATCAAGTTCACTATAGTGCTCAAAGACCGAATTTTGCTTGTCTTCGTCAGTAAACAGGGGCTTGTTGCCGTTTAACTCCACATACGGCTCGCCTCTATACTCAGGGACCGACGAAAGATCCAGGGCTTCGAATTCAAGCAGGTATGTGGGGGCATTCTTCTTTGCCTGATAAAAAGGAACCAGCCTGTATATCCCGTACACACCTGCCAGGACAAGCACTATAGAAAGAACTATAATGCTTATCATGAGGGGCTTATTCAGTTTCTTTTTACGATGGTATTTCACTCGTCTTTGCTTCATATATATTCAAACTTACATGATATTTGTTCTAATCGCATCATCTCTTTAGCCGATCTTTTCAGCGCTAAAGTCATAATACTTCACAACCAGTGAACTCGCTTTGCTTACACTTTAATCATAAGTTTTTTTTTACATTTCCAGAATATCATCCCAGCTGTCCGCTTTAAAGTACTCAATTGAGAACTTGCGGTCGCTTTGCAAGGAAGGCTCTATCAAATTCCGAAAGGGAAAGCTCAAATTCCGAAAGGTCGAAATCACGATTTATAATCTGCTAAAGTTTTGCTTTAGTAAATTACTCATAAATAAAGCAGTTCTATATAGACATAAAGCTTAACTTGAGTTATATTGATTTCGAAAGCGAGGTACTTCCTATGAGCATAGGGTCTAATATCAAAAGTTTAAGGGAAGAAAGAAAGCTCACTCAAGAGCAGATTGCCGAAAAACTCGGTATCACATATCAGGCTGTCTCTTCATGGGAACGTGACGAGTACAGACCTGATACGGACAAACTGATCCGACTGGCTGACATTTTCGAGGTTTCAGTCTCTTCCATAATTGAAGAAAAAGCGAATACTTTTAAGACCAAAGAAACGATCTATAACTGGGAACATATGAAAACATATGTTAAAACGACAGCCAGGAACTTTAAGCTTAAGGATACACTCAAAGCAGTTGACTTTGCGGTAGAGGCTCATTCCGGACAAACGCGTAAACGTTCAAACATTCCATATATTTATCACCCGCTTAACCTAGCCTGCCATGCGCTTTCAATGGGAATAATCGAAGATGAGATCATCGCTGCCTGCTTGCTGCACGATGTCATCGAAGACTGTGGGAAAACTCCGGACGATCTTCCGGTTTCAGATGAGGCAAAAGAAATAGTGCAGCTTCTTTCTCATGGTCAAACAACAGAAACAAACCGCGCAGAAATAATGAACATCTACTATACCGCAATTTGCTCAAATCCCAAGGCAGCCCTGGTCAAGTGTATTGACAGATGCAATAACCTTACCACAATGTCTTGGGGACTAAGTCGAGATCGGATCTATCGTATGATAAAAGAAACCGAAGAGTACTATCCATCACTCATTGGCACTCTCAAATCTACCACGGAGTACGGGAATGCCGCATGGCTCCTGCAATACCAGATTGAAAGTATGCTTGATATCTATAAAAGACTGCTCTGATGTATGACTATCTATCCATAATGGCTTTCCTTATAATATTTGCCATATTAATAAAATCTTTTGCTTTTATGCTAGCCATGTGAGGTACGAGTATGCATAAATTAATCATGCTTCGCGGGAACTCCGGGAGCGGTAAAACCACGGTAGCTAAGGAGCTG
>JAILHY010000007.1 GCA_024695575.1 Lachnospiraceae bacterium | reverse complement strand
CATACCAAGTACGGCGTTCAAGGGAGTCCTTATCTCATGAGACATGTTGGCCAGGAAATCGCTCTTTGCCCGATTTGCCTTGATGGCATCCTGCTCGGCTATGCGAAGTTTCTCGTTATTTCTTAAAAGCTGATGGTAGTCTGCGGTTTCAAGTGAGAAATAAAGAACAAAAATACCGATGGAGCCAAAGGGCAGAGACAGAAGCACGTCGCCGCCTGTGGCAGCTTGAATAATGATACCAAAGAGAGTTACGAAAGAAGCAATGGAAAGTGAGATCCGCTCTCTGATGCCCAGACTCCTGATGCTGAGGATCAGAAGGATGATGCAGCTTGCCATGTAGTAAACCGGCGTGGAGAAAACGATGGGAACGAATAAAGAACCATGCATGTAGGTGCCATCGGGGGCATACCACAGAATGAACTTAAAGGGCAGATTTAATATCATCAGGACAAGATACGCGCTGAACAGAATATTACCGATGATGGGGATGGCCTTGATCCTGTTCTTGGTATCAATGTATTCGATAAGATATATGGAGAAAGTCCTGGAAGCCATTACACAGAGAATGGAATCCATGGTTCTTAACAGAGTGCACACGGGAATTGGCGTGCCAAACTCGGGATAAGCAAACACGTAGGTCAGTATGCTCACGATAAGAGCAAGCATCATATTGATCTCGAGGCCGCGGAATATGGCATAAGAACGGATCTTGTCCCGATTACGGTCATAAAAAGAAAGCAGATACAGGACGGCCAGGTATCCGAGAGATGCGATTTCGAAATAGGTTTTCGGAGGAATAGAATAGTTCGCGAACATTTAACCATATACCTCGTGATGATCCATACCCCGATTATATCCTATCTTTTCGGGAAAAGAAAGCGTGCTCTGCCAAATTCGGTCAAATTATTGCCATTATCAATATAAAGACATAAAATTATTAACGGAGCATTTAAAATTATCGGTTTTTTGAAAGAGGAAAGTATGAAGATCTATATAGATTTTGATGACTGTCTGTGCGAAACCGCAAGGGAGTTTACCAATATCGGACTGCGTCTTTTTGGAAAGAATGTCCCCTACGAGCAGATTCGATTCTTTAATCTGCAGGATTCTTTTGGTCTTAATGATTCGGAATATCGGGAGATGATGATCGAAGGGCATAAGCCGGAAGTACTTCTTTCTTACAAGGAGACACCGGGAGCGGGCAAGGTCGTTAACGATTGGATCGATAAGGGCTACGATGTCAGCATTATCACAGGGCGTCCTTTTAACACATTTGAGGCATCCAGGGGCTGGCTTGACGAACACGGTCTTAAGCGGGTGAAACTGTTCTTTCTTGACAAGTACGGAAGAGACCCGTTTCTCAAACAGAGCGACTATAACCTGACACCGGAAGAATACTACAGGATGAAGTTTGATTATGCCATAGAGGATTCACCCCTGGCCTTCAGATTCTTTGAGCATCTGCCGGATCTTAAGGTCATGCTCTACGACAGACCCTGGAATCATGAGTGCAGTCTGCCTAACGCAAATTATCAGCGCTGCCCGGACTGGGAATATATAAAGAGACAGGTCGGAGGAAAGCAGGGTGAACATGACTGAGTTAAGTACAGTGAGATCCTCGCTTATTTCATATCCTCACGGCTTTTCCACAAGGACAGGCGGAGTGAGCACCGGGATTTTTGAATCCCTTAATCTTGGGATGAACCGCGGGGACGATCCTGAACTTGTTAAGGAGAACTACAGGCGCTTTCTTTCTTCCTGCGGAATTGAAAAAGAAGAATTTGTCTGCGGAGAGCAGGTTCACGGAAATAATGTAATGGTGGTCGGAAAAGAGCATGCAAGACCTCCTTACGGTTATGATGAACTGTTCATGGCGGACGGCTATGTGACGGCCGAGGCGGGTGTTCCGCTGGTTATTTTCATTGCGGACTGTATACCGCTCTTGATGGCGGACGAGAAAGCCGGAGTTGTTGCGTCAGTTCACTGCGGATGGCGGAGTACGGTGGCTGACATTGAAGGAAACGCAGTGAAACTCATGCAAAGCCTCGGAGCAACACCGGGGAACATTCGGGCCTGCATCGGACCGGCCATCGGGCGTTGCTGTTTTGAAGTCGGAAGTGAAGTTATAGAGGCTGTAAATACGCTTCTTGGAACAGAAGCAAACGATCTTTATGAGTTAAAAGCAAACGGAAAGTATATGCTTGATCTTAAGGGTGCGCTTGCAAGGCGCCTTACAAACATAGGCCTGGATGAAGGAAATGTCGAGATCGTCAAAGACTGCACCATGTGCATGCCTGAAAGGTACTGGTCTCACAGATATACCAAAGGTGTGCGCGGAAGTCAGGCAGCAGTCATAATGAAACTTGAGGCATTAGGATAAAGGAGAAAGTATGAGAATAGTATTTGTAAGGCACGGGGAACCCGATTATGAGAGGGATTGTCTGACGGAACTTGGCAAGGTGGAAGCGGAACTGGCCGCAAAGAGACTTGCCTCTGAGAATATAACGGAAATATGGTCATCCCCCTTAGGAAGAGCCAAAGAAACAGCAGAGATCACGGCCAGGGCTCTTGGCCTTCCGGTTAAGACACTGGATTTCATGCGGGAGGTGCACTGGGGAAGCACCGACGGAAAACCCCTCTTTGCTGACGGGCATCCCTGGTATATTGCAGATGACATGTCCAGAAGAGGCATTGACCTTAACAGACCCGACTGGAGAGAAACTCCGGATTTTCGCACCAACAGCGTACTTGAGTGTATAGATGAGATAGCAAACGGGATCGATAAGTGGCTCGAGAACTTGGGCTACAAGCGTAAAGGTCCGTATTTTGAGCATTTAGTACAGGAGGAAGAGCATAAGACCATAGCGCTTTTCTCTCATGGCGGTTCTTCCTGCGCGGCTATAAGCCACATACTGAATCTTCCTTTTCCCTATGCCTGTGCATTGCTGCATTTTGACCATACGGGCATTAGCGTATTAAGGTTTGACAGGCGCAAAGGAAACACTACCTTACCCTGTCTTGAACTTGCCAACGATTCAAGACATTTACTGGGTAACATATGATTAATGGGGCGGTGATAGTATTTACTTGTTATTGCAAAATCACAGTGTCCGCGCGCATTACGGAGGAACAGATGACTCGGAACAGTAATACAACACCCCTTCTCAAAGAGACAATTAAATCCGCACTCAACAGACTTATCTGTGTGGTCCTGGCAGTTAATTGTGTTCTGGTTTGCACCGGTCTCTTTCTTTTTAACAGAAGACTGAGCGCTATAGATGCAGGGATCACAGTTGCAGATTTGCTGATAAATGTGCTGGTTTTTGTGCTTATCATGACGGCTGTGCTTGTGTATGCATCCGGCTTTATCATGGCCCGTATCAAGGATTATAAACCGAAGGATCCCGCAAGGGATGAACTTACGGGTATCAGAAACGTGGTAGCTTACGCAGAGGAAGTCAAGCGCCTTGATTCGGATCTTAAAGAAGGAAACCTTGAACTTGGCGTAGCTTTGATCGACCTTCGGGGCTTAAAGAAGATAAACGAAGAATGCGGAATGCCCAAGGGCGACGAGGCCATCAAGACACTTTGCTTTATCGTTTGTCATGTTTTTGAACATTCTCCCGTTTTCAGGTTGAACGGCGACCAGTTTGTGGTAATATTAAAGAACATTGATCTGCAGAATATCGATTTTCTTTTGGAATCCTTCGCAGAGAAGCTTGCCAAGCTTAAAGAAGACGATTCCCTCAAACCCTGGGAGAAAGTCAATGCTGCGATCGGCGTGGCCTTCTACGATCCCGATCAGGATACAACGGTTGAGAACGTATTAAAGCGTGCTGAAAAGGCCATGTATGACAGTAAGGACGCCTGATAATCTTGAGTAATATTACTTTACCCCCTCAGTTTGTTGATAATATGAAAGCCCTTCTGGGTGATGAATATGATGCATTCGATAGCGCTTACGAAAGTGAGCGCTATTTTGGGTTGCGCGTAAATCCCCTCAAATGGAAGGAGGATGCGGGCAGACTTCCTTTTACGCTTGAGCCCGTAGACTGGGCAAAAGAAGGCTATTATTACCGAGAGGACGAGCATCCCGGCAGACATCCATTGCACGAAGCGGGAGCCTACTATATTCAGGAACCAAGCGCAATGTCGGCGGTAAGTGTCCTTGATCCTAAGCCGGGCGACCGTGTCCTCGATCTTTGCGCCGCTCCCGGAGGCAAATCGACTCAGATAGCCGGAAGGCTCATGGGATCGGGACTTCTGGTAAGTAACGAGATAATTTCCAAACGTGCCCTCATTTTATCCGAGAATGTGGAGCGAATGGGTGTCAGGAACTGCGTTGTGTTAAACGAGTCCCCCGACAGCTTAAGCGGCAGATTTAACGGATTCTTTGATAAGATCCTGGTTGATGCGCCCTGCTCAGGGGAAGGCATGTTTCGAAAAGAAGAATCTGCTCTCACAGAATGGTCTCCCGAAAATGTCATAAAGTGCGCCGAGCGTCAGGCAGGGATACTTGACGAAGCTGCTTCGATGTTAAGAGCCGACGGCTATATGGCTTATTCCACTTGCACCTTTAACAGATCAGAAAATGAGGACAACGTGGACGCCTTTCTTGAAAGACATCCGGAGTTTGAAAGAGCACGGGCAGATATGAGACTTTTCCCTCATACTCATAAGGGAGAAGGCCATTTCGTAGCCTTACTACACAAAAAAGGCGAGGATCCCACGTCAAGGAGTACTAAGGCTGAGACCCCAGCGTCCAAACAGACAGACAGGATCAAAGCGGGATTAAAGGAAATGTTTGCGGAACTTGGTATCAGGACTGAAACCGCGGATTCACTGTTTGACAATTCACGCATTGAGGTCTTTGGTGAAAACATATATCTGACTCCTTCGGAATTCCCGAATCTTAAAGGCTTTAAGGTAATGCGCCCGGGACTTCACGTGGCAACAGACAAAAAGAACAGGCTTGAGCCTGCCCACTCCCTTGCCATGGCAATGACCAAAGAGGATGTGACCGAAGACGTTGATCTTTCGAAAGAAGAGGCGGAAAAGTATCTTAAGGGGGAAACTCTGCAGGCTGATGCAAAGCTTTCCGGCTGGAAGATCGCTTTCTTTGAGAACTGTTCCACGGGTCTTGTAAAGGTTTCAAACGGTACTGCCAAGAACCATTACCCCAAAGGATTGCGCAAATAATAGCAAAATCTGATTATCTTACAACATTTTTTGATTAGCCCCTCCGAATATTATGGAAATATAATTATTTCGGAGGGTAATTTTATGTCTAAATTTTTCTTATGGGACGGTTCCGAACCGGTTACGTTCATAACCGACGGAGATGCCGAGCCCGGAATACTCCGAGTGGCCCGCAAGGTCATAACCGATTACACCATGGCTACCGGCAGCTATCCCAAGCTTGTTTCGGACGGCGGATTTACAGCTGCAAGGAATGCTGTTCTTTTTGCCAATGCCTCTAACAGTGCGCTCCTTGGCGAACTGGAAGAGAAGAATCTTGTTTCTTTTGACGACATACGCGGTAAGCGGGAAGTCTTCAAGATCGCGGCTGTTCAGCCTGACTACATCGGAATCGACAATTTGCTCATAGTGGCGGGATCTGACAGACTGGGAACCATTTACGGCCTGTTTACTTTGTCGGAATACATGGGTGTCAGCCCTCTTGCATGTATAGCGGACGGCGTTATACCCAGGCAGTCACGCATCGAGCTTTCAGACAGTGAGTTCATTACTTCAAAGGAGCCTTCGGTAAGATTCAGAGGATTCTTTATTAATGATGAATGGCCCTGCTTCGGAAACTGGACCTTCGATCATTTTGGCGGCTTCACGGCTCAGATGTATGATCACGTTTTCGAACTGCTGCTTAGATTAAAGGGTAACTATTTCTGGCCGGCCATGTGGTCATCTTCTTTTGCACTGGACGGACCGGGACTTGCCAATTACGAGCTTGCAAGTGAATATGGCATTTACATAGGCAATTCACACCACGAGCCCTGCCTTCGCGCCGGAGAGGAATACTCCAAGGTCAGAGGCCCCGAGAGTATTTACGGCGACGCATGGAGCTTCCTTGAGAATGAAGAGGGCATTACGAGATTCTGGAAGGATTCTCTTGACGAGCGTGGCGGATTTAACAGTGTGGTTACCGTCGGCATGCGCGGTGAGGCGGATACAACGATCCTTGGCGCCAACTCAACCCTTAAGGACAACATAGACCTTCTTAAGAATGTCATCACCTGCCAGAAGAAGCTCTTATCCGAGACCGAGGCCAAGTTCAATAAGAAATATCCCAAGCTTCTTGCTCTGTACAAAGAAGTTGAGCCTTTCTATTACGGGGATGAGAACACTCCCGGACTTATCGACTGGGACGGACTTGACGATGTGATCCTGATGCTCTGTGAGGACAACCACAATTACGTGCGTACTCTTCCCTGCCCCAGGAACCGCAATCATCCCGGCGGATTTGGTATGTACTATCATGTAGACTACCATGGTGACCCCATTTCCTACGAGTGGATCAATTCAACTCCCATCGTTACCATCTGGGAGCAGATGACAAGAGCCTATGATTACGGCGTGCAGGACGTATGGATCCTTAATGTCGGAGATCTTAAACATAACGAATTTCCTCTTTCTTTCTTCATGAGTCTGGCTTATTCAGTTGACAGTTTCAGAGAAAGAAAGTCACTTGACGAATTTACGCTTAAGACGGTTGCCAAGCTCCTTGGTATCGCACCGGATTCCAAAGAAGCTTCCGAAGCTGCCGAAGTTCTTACGGAGACCGTAAGGATCAACGGAACCAGACGTCCCGAGGCACTTAATTCCGTAATCTACAGCCCCTGCCACTTTAACGAGGCGGAGAGGATGCTTAAGAGAGTTGAAACGCTTTCCAAGCGGGAAACCGGGCTTACCCAGGCACTTTTCAAGGAAGCTGCGGATGCATGGTTCTCACTAAGCGGATTCCAGACCAGAGCCACCGTCAACCTCCAGAGAATGCATCTCTACGCAGGTATCAACAACATGCTTGCGGGACGGGGACTTAAGAGTGCCAACACATATGCTGATCTTGTAACCGAGACCATTGACAGGGACAATTCCCTTAAGAAAGAATGGGCCGCTTTCAATGACGGTGAATGGAAGGGCATGGAGCTTGCAAGTCATATAGGCTTTACCAAGTGGAACGATGACGGATGCAAGTATCCCATACGCTGCAAGGTTGAGCCTCTTGACAGACCTCACATGGCTGTCCGCCGTACGGATTACGAGAAAATATACGACAAGAAATACGGTCCTCCCATGGAGATACGCATTGATGATTTCCTGTATGAGGGAGTGACCGAGGTATCCATAGATATCAACAATACCGGTGTGGGAAGTCTCAAATATGAGATCACGGGACCTGATTGTTCCTGGCTTTCCATAGATAAGCCAACCGGTGAAGTGGTTGAATCTGAGCGTGTAACCTTTAAGTGTGACAGGAGCAAGCTTCCCACCGAACCTGAGACTGTTGTTTACAGGATCTTTGACAAGGACACCCCCGTTATGGTTCGCATATCGGGAGCAGGAGTTAAGGACGATGTGATGGCTTCCCTTCCGGAGGGAACGGTTCTTGCAGGCCCTTACGGTCACGTGGTTCCGGCAGATTCATACTGTAACATTACAGAGACGGCCTTCCCGATCCCCGATTACGGTCCATGGGGCATGGGCATAGGAGCTAAGGATGATTACGGTGATGTTAAGCCCACGGTTACGTATCGGCTGTACTCAGACAGCGATGAGGATGCTTCCGCAGTATTTGCTTTTGCACCTTCGGCACCCTTATTTGCAGACGGAAAGCTCAGATTTGAACTCTCCGTAAACGGCGAATCCCTTGGCCTTATCAATACAGTGCCTGACGGCTACAAGGCAGGCAATACGGGCGACAGAGCCTGGAGCTTAGGGGCTCTTAATCACCACAGAGATGTTAAGCAAGACATTAAGCTTCATAAGGGATTAAATGAGATCGCAGTTACACTTACGGATCCCGGACTTGTTCTTTTAAGGCTTACGGTATCAGATACTCAACTGGCTGTCCCTGAATCATATCTCGGACCGCAGGAATCTTACATTAAGGGGAGATAGACATGGAACTTACCAAGAACAAAGAAAAGATCAAAGAATACAGAAAACGTGCCGAAGAGCTGGTTGCCAAGATGACTCTTGAGGAAAAGGTTTCCCAGATGATCCATCCGGCAGCAGCCGTAGAGCGTTTGGGAATCGAATCCTACAACTGGTGGAATGAGGCACTTCACGGCGTGGCAAGAGCCGGAATCGCAACGATTTTCCCTCAGGCCATCGGACTTGCGGCAACTTTTGATCCCGAGCTTGTGGAGAAAGTCGGCGATGCCGTTTCCACTGAAGGACGTGCAAAGTACAATATGCAGTTTAAGCACGGAGACCATGATATTTACAAGGGACTTACTTTCTGGGCTCCCAACGTAAACATTTTCCGTGATCCCCGCTGGGGTCGGGGCCACGAGACTTACGGAGAGGATCCTTACCTTACTTCCCGTCTGGGCGTAGCTTACGTTAACGGTATTCAGGGACACGATCCCGATCACCTTAAGGCTGCGGCTTGTGCCAAGCATTTTGCGGTTCACTCAGGTCCCGAAGATATCCGCCATTCCTTTGATGCCGTTGCATCCAAGCAGGACATGAGAGAAACATATCTTCCCGCATTCAAGGCCTGTGTAACCGAGGCACACGTTGAGACAGTAATGGGCGCTTATAACCGTACCAACGGTGAACCCTGCTGCGGAAGCAAGACTTTGTTAAAGGACATCCTTCGTGACGAGTGGGGATTTGACGGACACGTTGTTTCCGATTGCTGGGCTATCAAGGATTTCCACGAGGGACATCATGTAACCGAGACTCCCGTTGAATCTGTTTCACTGGCAGTAAACAACGGATGCGATCTTAACTGTGGCGGCCTGTTCCTTTATCTTACCCAGGCGGTACAAGAAGGAAGAGTTCCCGAAAGCCGCATAAATGAAGCTGTTACCAATCTCTTTACCACCAGATTCAAGCTTGGCCTCAGAGATTCGGGCGAGACCACGGTATTTGACAACATAGATTATTCCGAAGTTGACAGCCCTGCAATGAAGGCTCTTAACTGCAGCGTTTCCGAGAAATGCCTTGTTCTTTTGAAGAACGAAGGAGATGTTCTTCCTCTTAACAAGAATAAGATCAAGACCATCGGTGTTATCGGACCCAATGCAGATAACCGCCGTGCACTTGTAGGAAACTACGAAGGAACCGCATCCAGATATGTGACTATACTTGAAGGATTGCAGGATTATCTGGGCAACGATGCAAGAGTGCTTACTTCCGTGGGATGCCATCTGTGCAAGCCCAAGGTTGAAGACCTTGCCGACGGACATGAGAGATTCTCCGAGGTTGAGGAGATCTGTGAATTAAGTGATGTTGTTGTTCTTTGTCTCGGACTTGATTCGGGACTTGAAGGTGAGGAAGGCGACCAGGGTAACCAGTATGCCAGCGGTGATAAGCCCAATCTCAAACTTCCCGGTCTTCAGGAGGAAGTTCTGAGAACTGCAGTGGCAAGCGGAAAGCCTGTAGTACTTGTTGTCCTTTCCGGCAGTGCTCTTGATCTTTCCTATGCGCATGAGAATGTTCCCGCCATTATTCAGGGCTGGTATCCCGGCGCAGAGGGCGGAAGAGCCATAGCCAGAGCGCTCTTTGGTGATGTGAACCCCGAAGGTAAACTCCCTGTTACCTTCTATCGTTCCACCGAAGATCTCCCTGAGTTTACTGATTACTCAATGGATGGTCGCACCTACCGTTATATGCACACCGATCCTCTTTATCCCTTCGGATACGGCCTGTCCTATACCGACTTTAAGTATACGGACTGCAAGATCTCATCCACGGTTCTTACGGATGAGGGCGTAGATGTGGAAGCTTACGTTACCAACGCAGGTTCCAGAGCAGGAAGAGAGACGGTTCAGGTTTATGTCAAGATCGTTCCCGACGCACCCGTAGCGCATGTGCCCAATTGTTCACTTAAAGCTATGGCGAAAGTAAGCCTTGCGGCCGGAAACAGTGAGACTGTCAAGATGCATCTTAACAGTCTCACTGTTTCCGGCCGCAAGGCT
>JAILHY010000131.1 GCA_024695575.1 Lachnospiraceae bacterium | reverse complement strand
ATTTCTCATTGATAAACTTGCCATAATCTCCTCCTAAATCTGTGAGACTCGCCCACAGTCAATCTGAATACAGTATATAAAATAAATCTGACTATGACTATACATCAAATAACCAAATTTAATTTCAGGAATTGTAGAAATTGCTAATAAATTATTAACAATTTACCGATTACCGACAGTTTACCGAAAGAAGGCACGCTAAACTGTACAATTTGACTATGACTTTATACTCTCGCCAAATACTGCTTCGTTAAAAAATGTAAGCTGGGCTTTGCCGCGTTTCTTTGAGCGGTAAAGAGCCTGATCAGCCGCCTCGTAAAGGGCCTTAAAGTTCCTGGCGTCATCAGGATAGATCGCTACACCGATGCTGGCTGTGGCGGAATATTTAACGTAATCCCCGCCGGCCTTGAAATCATGGAAGAAGGCCGTAAGGCGCTTTGCTTCCTGCATGATCTCCGCATCATCGTTTATGTTCTTAAGGAAAATAACGAACTCGTCGCCGCCGATTCGTCCAATGATGTCCGAAGCCCTGAATACGGAGCGGATGTCCTTGCCGAGAGTCTTAAGCATCAGGTCTCCGAAAGCATGTCCCATTGTATCGTTGATCTTTTTGAAGTTATCAACGTCAAAAATAAACATCATTCCTCTTTCGTCCAGTTGAGTATCCAGATATTCCTGAATCTTTCGCTCCGTGGCAAGCTTGTTGTTAAGATCCGTAAGAAGATCGGTATCGGCCTTGTCTTCAAGCTGTCTGCCCTGTTCTTTGTGCCTTATTGACGAGAATATGAAGGTTCCGAACACAAACAGCGCAAACATTGCAATGACGCAGCCAAGGCGCAAGGTGACCTTTCTGGTCTCATCAATATAATTTGCGCACATTCTTTCAAAATAGTCCTGCCTTAAGCCCATTGCAAGGTACAGGTCCCCTTCTCCGATGGGAGCAAAAGCAAATGTTCTCTCATCCCCATTGTAATTGGCTGCAACAGAACCGTCAAGTCTGCCGATGAATCTTGCCTTGAACAGGTAGTAATCATTCTTGTTTGAATTGTTCTCTATGACATTTACAAGATTTCCGGTCCTTAAGAAAGGCGTATCCGTGTCGGTGTACTTACTGTAGGCGCCGTAAATCTTTCCGTCGTTTGATATTATTGCAAGGAAATAGTATTCAGAATAAGCGAATGTGCTGAAGTAGTCGTCCATCTCGCTGAGAGTGGTCGTAAAAGCAAGATAATACCTGCCCTCTAAGGGAACGCAGACCGTAAAGTTTACGTCATTGTTGTCACCTATAACGGGCGAGACCACGACTGTTGACTTGGTGTATCCGTCTTTTGAAAAAGAAAGAATATCTATGGGAGTAGTTGATGAACCCAGCTCATCCGTGATGTAATTCTGCCCTTCAAACAGACAGACATGTGAAAAAGAAGTGCGATCGGTCATTCCTCTGAGGAATTCAAGGCGCTTTGAATCAGACGAAGGTTTGGTGAGTTCCTTCGGATCATATGTAAAAGGACTTGCCGCAGAATCAGCCTGATATATGAATTCCTGTACCTTATCGGCCCAGCCGGCCACCTGCCAGACAAGATTGGTACGCCCCTGCGAAATGGCAGACTTACGCCCGCTGTACAGGAACGCGCCCAGTAGCACTATTACGATAGCCAGAAACGCTACGTCCACGATAATCCATGTCAGGACTGCACTTTTGGACTGTCTATTGATCGCCATCGATCTCCTCTCCTTCTTCTTCCGAAACGGTCCAGTCGAAGTCGCTGGGCGTTTCCTCTGGTTCAGGTTCAAAACGTTTGAATGTCTTGTTGTATAAAAGAGCACAAACAAAAGCAGGAGCACCGAAAAAGAAAAGTGCCGCAACCGGAATAAGCTGGTAGATAAAGCAAGCCAGCGGAGGAATTGCTACGATAACGACCATGAGAACGGTCTTGGGAAGTACAAGAAGGCTCATGAGAAATGCGTTCTTGATGGTGCCTCTGATGGTGTTCTTAAAGTGCGAAAGAACAGGGAAAACAAACAGTGACGTAAAGAGGAAAAGAAGGGTCACAAGAATGAGTCCGCCGATCATCACTATTCTGAAGGTGCCTACGATATCGGTGCTTAAGAAAACGATCCTGAAATCCGCAAAAAGCAAAGCCGCACCCAAAAGAAACAGTACCCAGATAACAGTAGCCTGTACGAAGTTTTCCTTAAAGGATCTGAAGAAATCCTTGGTGATATAGCCTTCCTCATTGCGCACCAGCTTAAGGCACACATAGTGAAGAGCCGTGATGGCAGCGCCCGCTCCGAGAACAGGAATAAAAGCAAGAATTACTACCGCATTGATGGTACCAAAGGACATAAGTGCCAGTAAACCCGGCAAAAAAAACATGGCGGTCAAAAGATTAAGCCACAATAAATCAGCCATGCGACCTAAGAATCGCATGAGAGGACTGTCTAAACTAAGAAATTTCATGTTCTCTCCTAAATCGGATCCCTCTTAAAGGGAATCCTGTCTCATTTATTTATTTTGTTCGTATGTAGTCTTGTAATTGTCACGAAGCTTGCGGTACATGGTAAGCATCTCTTCGTTCTTTTCCTTGACTTCATCCATGATCTCGTCATAAGAATTCGTGAATTTCCTGACGATCTCTGCATTAAGCTTGCCGCTTGAAGCCTCGGATTTAAGTATCTCAATGACCTGCTGCTTGGATTTGGGCTGACGGTAACTTCGAACACTGGTAAGACCGGTGATGGTGTCCGCTACCTGAAGCGCCTTCTGAATCCTCGTCATCTGAGACGCATCAAGTCCCTGAGGATAGCCCATTCCGTTGCCGCGCTCGTGGTGAACCTTGATTATATCCACAACCTCCTGATCGAACCGGCCTCTCAGGATCTCATCCAGGATATCCACGTGCTTACGCATGGTCTCCATTTCTTCGTCCGTAAGCTTACGGGGTGCTTCAATTATCTCCTGGGGAACGGAGCACATTCCCGCATCGTGAAGGATTGCGGCGTAGTGGAGTTTTTCTTCTTCCTCAAGAGTGAAACCAAGGCGGCGTGAAAGCTGTGAGCAGATATTCTCGCAGGTAACAACGTCGAGCATGGTATATTCGCTACGGAACCCTACGCAATACATAAGGCCCGCTATGGAATCTTTCTTTTCCTGGTTGGTAAAGATAAGGTACTCAAACAGTTCGTCCAACTCGGCCAGATAATCGCCTGATTTGATATGTCCCAATACATCAAACCTTGAATTAACCGAGTAAAACAGATCAAGCGCCTGAGGCGAATACTTGGTTCCGGACTGTTTCTTGAAAACATTGACATCGAAGCGCTCGCCCAGCAGATTTAAGTATACATCCACCTTCTCCGCCAGGTTGAGGTAGTCGATGATGTCCTTGTGCTCATATTTGAGTTTCTCAAGCTTAGCGTAATCCGTGTGGTGATAGAGCAGGATCTTGGCCCTGTCTTTAAAGGGCATTATATACAAAAGAAAAAGATACCCGTAAATACTGTGGGGCATAAATTCCCTTGTTTCGTACTGAATGGGGTCAACCCCGCGATCCGTCTCGAATGCGCCGATATCGTGAATTACCGCGATCATGGCGTACTCGGCAAGCTCATACATTTCATATCTGTTGAGCGACTTTAACATCCTGTATAGGATGTAGGCAGTCCGTTGCCCGTGAGCCACCGTACGGGGGTCAAGGAGCTTCAGTACATCCCTCATTATGTAGTAAATGTCTTTACTGTGTACAAGATCCATATATACCTCGCCAATCAGCCGTTCACGGTATTATCTCACTGCAGCACATCATGGGAACATAAGTGATCCCGTCTGTTGTCTGAGTATCCGCAGTTGCCCTGAACCCGTTCTTTTGGTAAAAAGGAACCCCGTATGGAGCAGCATTAACCGTCATTAAGCAGCTTCCTTTCTTCATGACCTCCTGCTGGAGAAATGAAAGGATTGCCGTCCCTATCCCCTGTCTGTGGTGCTTCTCATCCACAAAAAGAAGCGAAATATGATGTCCGTTGCGGACTGTACCAACCCCTATTATCCGGCCGTTTTCCTTGGCTACCGCCACCAGATATTCGCCGTTTAAAAACAATTTGTATATAAGATCCCCGGAGATAAAGTTAAGGAAGTTCCTGGTTCCCTCTCTGCCGTATTCCGCGGCCTCAAACCGGAGGAATGTTTCCCACGCAAGGTCCATGGCCTCTTCCCAGTCCGATTCCCCGGCAAAAGAAAGAGTATATCCGGGAGTAAAACTTAAGGATTTGCTATCCATTGATAAATATCCTGATAAACGGTTTCTTTGTCCGTTTCATTCAAAAGTTCGTGTCTGTCGCCCTGGTAGATCTTTAAAGAAACACGCTGCATGCCCTCGGCCTTAAACTGTTCGTAAACCTTGGCGGGACCTGCGCCGTAATCCCCCACGGGATCCTCCGATCCGCTCATGATAAGAACCCTGAGAGTTACCGGCATCTTGGAAAGGTTGCTCTTGCGATTGAGCCTCAAAATGAGCTCTGCAAGGGTCTTAAAACCGTTACCGGTAAAAGTAAATCCGCAGGTGGGATCCGCAATATATTTGTCAACGATCTTGTCGTCCTTGGTAAGCCAGTCGTAATTGGTCCTTGGATTGGGAATACGCTTAAGATATGCGCCAAAGCTTGCCTTGTTAAGGCCTTCCTGGGGCTTCTGCGATCCGCCGAAGAAACATGCAATGGCGGAAGTAACCTTAAGCCCGATGGGAAGATAAAGAGCCTGCTGGCCCGTACCCATGATAATGGCGCCGTCTATACCCTTACCGTATCTGAACAGATAATTTCTGAGAATAAATGAACCCATGGAATGTCCCATGATGTAATAGGGAACTCCCGGGAAACGCTCCTGAGTGAGTTTCTTTAACCTGTGGACATCGCGAACCACCACCGTAGCGGGATCCTGCTTGCAAAAGTAACCGTACACTCCACCCTCGGCAGTCTTACCATGTCCGAGATGATCGTCGGCAACAACCACGCAGCCCTTGGAAGTCAGGAATTCGGCAAACGCCTCGTACCTGTCAACATGCTCCGCCATTCCGTGGATGATCTGAACGATATACTCGGGCTTGCCTGCATCGGGCTCCCAGCGAACCGCATGAATCTTTGTAGCATTATCTCTGGAATCGAAAAAGAAATCCTCGCGTTTCATTTATACCCCCCTGAATATCACTATTCAGTTTAAATTATATAACAAATGGACACTAATGCAAATAAAAAAGGCATAAAAAATGTCATCCCGAGCGAAACGAAGTGGAGATTTATCGGACTCGAAGAGTTCGATGCCCCTCCGGCGAGGAGTCGAGAGATCTTATCTGATAAACAGCGGTTCCTGGCAGAAACACACTTGATTCAACTCAGATCTCTCCACGCGCTTCGCTTGGTCGAGATGACACCTTATTCTTTATTCTTTCTCTTTTACGCTATCTCGCTTCCGGCGGGAACGTCCTTTTCGGGCTTCATAAGAGCAAGGGTTCCGTCGGGACCTTCTGCACAAAGGAGCATTCCTTCGGATACTACACCTGCAAGAGTTGCAGGTTTTAAGTTAACGAGTACCATTACCTTCTTGCCAACCATTTCTTCGGCTGAATAGTGCTGCTTGATACCGGAAACGATCTGCTTAACCTGGTCGCCGATCTTAACCTGTGAGCAAAGAAGCTTCTTTGACTTGGGGACCTCTTCACACTTAATGATCTCGCCTACCGCAAACTGCAGCTTTGCGAAATCATCGTAGGTTATCTCAGGCGCAACTTCAAGGTGAATCGCGTCGGAAGCATCTTCTTTTGCAGCGCCCTCCTCGGTAACTCCAGCCTCAGCCTTCTGGATCTTGGCGATCCTTTCAGCCTCTGCATATACGTCCTTAATATCCAGTCTTGCAAAAAGGATCTCGGGCTTCTCTACTACTTTGGTTCCGTTTGCGTATTGACCAAATGAGTCAAGTGTATCAAACTCATATAACTTGCTGTTTAACTGCTCTGCGATCTTCTCTGCGGTCTCTGGAAGGAAAGGAGCAAGAAGGCTTGCACCCACCATAATGCCCTCGCATAGATTGTAAAGCACGGTAGCAAGGCGGTCTTTCCTGGCCTCGTCCTTGGCAAGTACCCAGGGCTCGGTTTCGTCGATATATTTGTTGCAGCGCTTAAAGAGGGTAAAGATCTCGGTAATGGCATCTGCCACATGGATTGTACCCATCTTGTCTTCAACCTTGGCATAAGTTCCCGTTACAACTGCCTTAAGATCCGCATCAACGGCTTCTTCTGCACCCTTATTCTCAACCACGCCGCCAAAGTACTTGTTGCTCATGGCAACGGTCCGGTTTACAAGGTTACCAAGAACATTGGCAAGGTCTGTATTTACGCGCTCGGTCATAAGATCCCATGAAACGGAACCATCGTTCTCGAAAGGCATCTCATGGAGCATGAAGTATCTTACCGCATCCACGCCAAAGAACTTTGCAAGGTCGTCCGCATAAAGAACGTTACCCTTGGACTTACTCATCTTGCCGTCTCCCGCAAGGAGCCAGGGATGGCCGAATACCTGCTTGGGAAGTGGCTCACCGAGAGCCATCAGGAAGATAGGCCAGTAAATCGTGTGGAATCTTACTATATCCTTACCGATGAGGTGAAGGTCAGCGGGCCAGAATTTCTTGTACTGATCCGTTGAATTGCCCTCAGCGTCATATCCGATACCGGTAATGTAGTTGGTAAGCGCATCAAGCCATACGTACACAACATGCTTGTCGTCAAAAGTAACGGGAATACCCCATTTGAAGCTTGTACGGCTTACGCACAGATCCTGAAGTCCCGGAAGAAGAAAGTTGTTCATCATCTCGTTCTTACGTGAAACAGGCTGGATAAACTCGGGATGCTCGTTGATATAAGCAATGAGTCTGTCAGCGTATTTGCTCATTTTGAAGAAATATGCTTCTTCTTTGGCGGGCTTTACTTCTCTGCCGCAGTCAGGGCACTTGCCGTCCTTAAGCTGAGACTGGGTCCAGAAAGACTCACAGGGAGTACAGTACATTCCCTCGTAAGAGCCCTTGTAAATATCGCCCTGATCGTAAAGGCGCTTGAAGATCTTCTGAACCTGACCTTCATGATCCTTGTCGGTGGTACGGATAAACTTGTCGTATGAGCAGTTTAAGCAGTCGCAGATACCCTTGATCTCACCAGCAACCTTATCTACAAACTCCTTGGGAGTAACGCCTGCTTCAGCGGCCTTTATCTCCACTTTCTGACCGTGCTCGTCGGTTCCTGTCTGAAAGAAAACCTCGTAGCCGTCTTTTCTTTTATATCTCGCAATGGCATCCGCAAGCACAATCTCGTAAGAGTTTCCGATGTGGGGCTTGCCGGATGTGTAAGCGATAGCTGTTGTAATATAATATGGTCCTTTATTCATGTCGATACCTCTTGTATTCTGTCCCCGAAGGGATCTTTGATCAGATCATTCTATTGATGCGTGTAATTCCTGAAGTGACTTAACCTCGCTCACTTCGCCGTGCTTGATAGCACAGATACCAACTGCTGCAGCCTTGGCGGCTGCCATAGTGGTGATATAAGGAACTTTGGCACGGATCGCAGCTTTTCTTATGTAGGAGTCATCAACCGCACTCTTTTTGCCTATGGGTGTGTTGATAACCAGCTGAACTTCCTTGTTGATGATAAAGTCGGCAACGTTGGGACGGCCTTCGTTGATCTTGGCAGCCTTCTTTACGCTGTAACCAAGATCTTTGATAATGTCGTAGGTCCTGCCGGTTGCAATAAAGTCAAATCCTGCCTTGGCAAGGAGATGAACTACCTCGGGAAGCTCGGGCTTGTCGTTGTCGTTAACCGATACCATTGCGGTTCCTTCAAGAGGCAGGCAGGTCTGGGTAGCTTCCTCAGCCTTGTAGAATGCCTCGCCGAAGCTTTCGGATATTCCGAGAACCTCACCTGTGGAGCGCATTTCGGGTCCGAGAACCGGGTCAACCTCCGGGAACATGTTGAAGGGAAGAACGGCTTCTTTTACCCCATGGTAAGGAATCTTGGTCTTACGAAGTGCGGGTACAGGTGAAGGTCTGCCCGTAAGCTCCTTGGTAATGATGTCTGTAGCAATGGGTACCATCTGAATCCCGCAAACCTTGGAAACAAGCGGAACGGTACGGGATGCACGGGGGTTAGCCTCAATAACGTAGACCTTGGCGTTCTCGATGGCGTACTGCATGTTCATAAGGCCCTGTACATGCATCTCTTCCGCGATCTTGCGGGTGTAATCTTCGATGGTCTTAAGGTTATCCTCCGAAATGTTCAAAGAAGGAATTATGCATGCGCTGTCGCCGGAATGGATACCTGCAAGCTCGATATGCTCCATGACTGCAGGAACAAATGCGTGCTCACCGTCGCAGATGGCATCTGCTTCGCACTCCATTGCATGACGCAGGAAGC
>JAILHY010000107.1 GCA_024695575.1 Lachnospiraceae bacterium | reverse complement strand
GTCATACTGCTTGGCAAGGGCGGTAGCAAAGTACCAGGCCACCATCATCTTTAGATAATAATCATTACCCTGCTTTTCGGCAACGAGAGCAGGGTATTCTTTTTTGAAATCCCCGTCCAGAAATTCATTCATGAGCATACGGATGCCAAAACGCGCGGTGTATACGTGGTCTGAGGCGATCCACTTCTTTATGTAGGGTAAAAGAAGGTCGTGATGCTTTTTAAACACCTTGGGGCTTGACTGATCGCTCACGGGCCAGCAGTCAACGTAAGGAAGAAATCGCTCCACCGCCTCTATGCATTCATCAAAGTCCTTTATAAGGGCGATCATAAAGAAATGCACCAGGTTTTCTTCGTAATATGCATGGGGAAGAGAAGCTAAGAAGGCTGCACCCTCCTCGGTACCGTAAAGCTCCTTTGCGATATTACGCATATCGGGAGTGCGTACTCCAAGGATCGTTTCTTTGTCAATATTGGGAACAAGTTTACTCTGGAATTCCCTGTATTCGCTGTCGCTCACCGCTGATAATCTGTCTTTGATCGTCATATTAGATTCACCCCTTCCGGAAGCCTGATGTCGCCAAGGTTCTTTTTACGGCTGTTATAATCTTCGATAAAATCCCTGCAGGACTGAAGGGTACAGCCACCGCCCCTGATGATGACCTGCTCGGCGCCGTCGCTTGTGACTACCACGATATCAAAGCGCTTTCCGTTTTCGTGGGCATAGCGCTCAATGTAACGGTCGGCAGTCTCGGCGGTTTTGGTATAAACTACGCGGATATTGTGGTATTTTAATTCTTCTGTCTGATGGTCCTTGAGCTTGTAAGCATCAAACACCAGGATCGTGTTAAGGCCGGTGAAACCGCTGTAATCAGAGATCATATCCATGAGCCTGTCGGCAGCAGCGTTTATGTCGCGGGATGCAAGATCCTTCAGCTCATCCCAGGCATGTACCAGATTGTAGCCGTCTATCAGAAGATATTTTTCTTTTACCCTGGTACCTCTGTACACGACGGGCTTTGATTCCTGCCTGACGGGAGCGCGCTTACCGGTGCGGGCGTTTGAAAAGCCGCTTCGGTTTATGATGCTGTCAACTTCATCTACAGTTAGGAAGGCTGTGGCTCTTTCTTTTGGCCCCTGTAAAAGAAGGGTTTCTTCGGTTTGATTGTCTTGGTTGACTCCGAGAGTCAATGGGAGATGCATGTGCTCATATACCTCATCCCAGGGGACTATCACACCTGAACCATGGGAGCAGAATACCGAATCACAGGGATTTCGGCGATCAAGGTTGGGGTCATAGTGCATCCGCTCTATGACTTCCTCTGCGTTGTGGCATTTATCATAGCCTGCGGGACTTACGGACAAAGAACCTGTGCCCTTGGTGTAGGCAGCCACGTCCTTGGCATAACCGTTAAGGGTAGAAACAGGAGCCCGTCCTTCGATGACTGCCATGCCGCCTTCATTTCCTGTGATGACAGCTGTACCGCACATTCTGTCTATATCGGTCATAGCCCGCCCCACGCTGCTTTCGGGGATCCTTAACTCAAAATCATAGAAAGGTTCAAGAAGGATGCTCTCTGTGAGCATCAGGCCCTGGCGCACGGCCCTGTAGGTCGCCTGCCTGAAGTCACCGCCCTCTGTATGCTTAAGATGTGCTCTTCCCGCTACGAGCGTGATCTTGATATCCGTGATGGGAGAGCCTGTGAGAACGCCCCTGTGGACCCGCTCACCAAGGTGTGTAAGGACCAGCCGCTGCCAGTTAAGGGAAAGGTCGTTGACGGAAACATCCGACTCAAATATCAGGCCCCGTCCCCGCTCAAGCGGCTCCAAAAGAAGGTGGACTTCCGCATAGTGCCGCAGGGGTTCAAAGTGCCCCACTCCTTCCGCTATGCCGGCTATGGTTTCTTTGTACAGGATCTTACCTGTGCCAAAAGAAATGTCTGTGCCGAACCTTTCTTTTAACAAAGAAGTCAGGATCTCTGTCTGGACTTCGCCCATAAGATGCAGGAAAATATCGCCGGTGTCTTCGTTAAACTCAACCTTGAGTCCCGGTTCTTCTTCCATAAGCTCACAAAGGTTCCGGTACATGGCCTGTTTGTCGGTACCTGCAGGAAATTCGGCAGCGTAAATGAGAACAGGCTCGATGGCGGTTGAAGGAACGGAAACCTCGCTTCCGAACACGTCTCCCTGGTGAGTATCCTTAAGGCCTGTGACTGCGCAGATCTCTGTGGCAGAGACTTCTTTTACCGACTCGAAACGTTCGCCGGAGTAAAGCCTTATCTCATTGATCTTTTCGCCGTTTATGAGGTCCTTGACCTTGAGCGTGCCTCCTGTGACCTTAAGGTGTGTCAGGCGGTTGCCACCCTTGTCCCTGTCAATCTTGACACATACTGCGCCAAAATTGGGCCTGACTTGCGGGGTAACGCCGAACTTTACCACGGTATCAAGGAACTCCCCGGTGCCCTCTTGTTTGAGCGCACTTCCGAACATCACGGGAAAAAGAAGGGAGTCGGAGATTGCCTTGCGTATGTGATCGTCTGAAACGATCCCTGTATCCATGAATTCCTCTAGCATTTCTTCCGATGCCGTGGCGGCATCTTCATAAAACCCGGGAGTACCGTAAGAAGAAAAATCTATGATCTCTTTTGAAAGGCCTTCCTGCAGTACTTTGATGAGGAAATCACGGGATTGGCAGGGAAGGTCGGTCTTGTTGACAAAAATAAAGGTCGGGATCTTTCGTTCCCTAAGCAGCCGCCACACGGTACGGGTATGTGACTGGATCCCGTCGGTAGCGCTGATTATGAGTATCGCCTGGTCGCAGATATTGAGGGTACGCTCCATCTCGCCCGAAAAATCCACGTGTCCCGGGGTATCGGCAAGAATAAGTTCCGTATCACCCACATTGATCCTTGCAAACTTGGCAAATATGGTGATCCCGCGGCTTCGCTCCCACTTGTTGTAGTCAAGGAAAGCGTCGCCTGAATCCACACGTCCTGCCTTTCTGATGGCGCCCGATGCCAGCAGCAGACTTTCCGATAATGTAGTTTTGCCGGCGTCAACATGCGCCAGTATTCCTGTGACGATTTTTCTCATGTAAAGATTTTATCACATAATGGGTGGATTCTGATATAATAATCGAAAAGAGGAGTGTTGAAACGGACTACTATTTTGTAAATTATACGTCGGAAGTTCAATGAAAAGTTTCCGTCGCTAGCTCGCGGCCACTAAATTCTTGGCACTTTTTCTGAACAAGACAGCTCACGAAAACTCGCCCAATAGATTGGTTTATAGACTGGTTTAATACACTCCGTTCATGCGCCACTTGGGCTGTCCCATCGCAAGCGATGGGACATGGGCTTCGAACATTTTCGTGAACTGTCTTAGAAAAAGCACCAATCATTAAGTGGTTTGGCATGCGCCGTAAACTTTTATTGAACTTCCTCCGTAAACAGCAGAGTCGCAAATGAAAGCGTTGTACCGGGTAATTCTCCGCCTCGGTACTAGGCGAGGTATTGTCGAGCCGAAGTAGTTGAGGAAGATTTCACGAAGTGGAATCTTTCGAAACCAAATGGACGACGAGTCCATTTGCCGTTAGGAGCAAGGAGATTAGCG
>JAILHY010000157.1 GCA_024695575.1 Lachnospiraceae bacterium | reverse complement strand
TGTGCAGTCTTATCATAAACCGCTTTGTGATATGCATTAAGGCGTTCTCTTTCCTTTTCAGACAAATACTTAACATCTATAAGATCCCTGTCTATGGGCGTATAAGTCAGGTGCTCAAATTCCATGAACTGACCGTCACCGTTCTGTACACCCTTCTTACAAAGAATGACATTTTCAAGTCTGATACCGTGACTGCCTTCAATGTAAACGCCGGGCTCATCCGACATGATCATACCGTCTTCCAATAATGCTTCGGTCATACCTTCCGCAAATTTCCAGCGAATGCTCTGAGGACCTTCGTGAACATTCAGAATGTAACCGACTCCATGACCCGTACCGCATTTATAATCAATGTTGAGTTCCCACAAGGGAAGACGTGCAAGGATATCAACATTCCTTCCGGTGCAGCCGTAGAGGAACTTGGCATCCGCAAGAGCAAGCATGCCGGCAGCTGTCTTGGTGAAGTGAAGCTTCATTTCATCCGTTACGGGACCAAGAGCGAAGGTTCTTGTAACATCAGTGGTTCCCTGTTCGTACTGACCGCCCGAGTCAACAAGCAGCATTCCTTCAGGCTTACATACAGCATGATTCTCAGGTGTAGCGGAATAATGCATCATTGCTGCATTGGGACCGTATCCCGATATTGTCGGAAAAGAAAGCTCTATAAATCCAGGGATCTTTGATCTTAAGTCATCGATATAATCGGATGCATCGATCTCTGTGATGGTGCGCTTTCCAATGTTCTTTTTAACCCAGTAGGCAAGCTTGGTCACGCATACACTGTCAAGTATATAGATTTCCTTTAAACGCTTTAATTCCGTTTCGTTCTTGATGGCCTTCATGAGCTTGGAAGGATTGCGTTTGTTTATAACCTCTCCCTTGTCCTTAAAGGTCTTGACGCAGAAATAGTTTAAGCTGCCTTCATCAATGAGCATTGCACCGTCATACTTAAACCCGGAGAGAAACTTATCAAGTTCGAAATAGTCCTTGGTTTCGATACCTACGGATTTAAGATAATCTTTAACTTCATCGGTTGCTTCGGCTTCCTGTAAGAACGCATATGCTTCTTTTCCCGTGATCAACAGATAAGAAAGTGCAACAGGATTACAGGGGATATCATCTGCACGAAGGTTGGTGATCCACATGATATCGTCAAGAGATGAAAGAAAATGCGCACCTGCACTGTATTCCTTCATTTTTTCTCTGATGCGTTTAAGCTTACTTACGGTATTTTCACCGGAAACCTCGTCCTTAAGGATAAAGATCTTACTTGAAGGAAGTGCCGGTCTGCCGGTCCAAAGCTCTCCTGCAAGGTCCTTATCGAAAGAAAGGGTGCCCTTCTTGTCCGTAACGATCTTTTCAAGCTTGGATCCGTAGGAACAGGTGATGGATTTGCCGTCAAAGAAAAGGCTCTGGCCTTCCTTCATGTTCTCTTTTAAATATTCCTGTACAGTGGGAACACCTTCGTCTCCCATTCTCATAAGTTCGATACCGGAACCGGCAAGTTCCTTTTCCGCCTGGATAAAGAAACGTCCGTCTGTCCACATCTTGGCTTCGAAGGCATTTACAAGAAGAAAGGCGTTCTCTCCGTGGAAGCCGTCGAAATACTCACGAACTTTGAAATAATCTGCGACATACTCGGATGAGTGATGATCGTCGCTGGTAATAAAGTACCAGTCCGCTCCCGCCTTCTTCATTGAAGCACGAAGAGCGCTGATACGCTCTGCATTAACAGTACTCATATATAAATCCTTTCAAATAAATATTTTCTAAATAAAAGGCACCGTTGAGGCCCCGATGCGGTCTGCACCCGCTTCGATATAACTTTCCATATCCTCTCTGGTCCTTATGCCGCCCGCAGCCTTTATTTTAACCCGGGGGCCGATGTTAGCCTTAAAGAGCTTAACATCATCAAGGGTTGCGCCATTTGTACCAAATCCCGTGGATGTCTTGATATAATCCGCACCGGATTTGGTCACGATCCCGCACATCTTAACTTTTTCTTCTTCCGTAAGATAGCAGGTCTCAATAATAACCTTAAGGACATGTCCGCTTGTGACGGAACGTAAAAGAATCAGTTCCTCAAGAACCTTGTCAAAGTCTCCGTTCTTAACGTCACATACGTTAATGACAGTATCGATCTCGTGAGCTCCGTCCTTAATTGCTTCCTTGGCTTCGAAAGCCTTGGTATCCGCCGTGGAATAACCAAGAGGAAATCCGATGACCGTGCAGATATTAAGCTGGTCACCGTATTCCTCGTGAATACGGGCCACGTAACCTGCAGGCACGCACACGGAAGCAGTCTTAGATGCAACAGCCTTGTCACAAAGATCCTTTATCTGATCCCAGGTGGCTGTAGGCTTTAAAAGTGTGTAATCTATATGGCTTAAGATAACTTTATCATCCATAGATGTCTCTCCCGGAACTAAAACAGAAACTTATTCTGTGCTTTGACCGAAATGACCGCATAATAAATGATGCCGCCGAAATACAGCAATTCAGCCGCAAGCATAAGATAAGGCGAAACAGTCATAAACTCAGACAAAAGGAGCACAGTCGAACTTGCGATCAGTATGATCCCGAAAATAATCCCACGAGGAAAGATGTATTTTATATAGCCTTCCTTATCGTGGGCTCGATCAAGATTGATTTTAACATTTATGAGGCCACGGGGAATTTCCCCCGTAACCTTCATTCGGATCACAGAATAAAGAAGATAAAATCCGCACCCGATAAGTAACAAAGTAAGTACCATAATTATAACCCCAGATTATCCTCAACTACTTTTTTCATTTCGCTTATTTCAACGACCTTGTCATGTACAACAGGCGCAGTCCTGATTTCGGAAACGGCCTTGGGAACATCGGTCTTTGATACCTTAGAAAGGATGTCGATAAGTTCGAAATCCTCGGTATCTGCATACTTGGCATCAATCGCCTTCATTACCGCTCTTGCAAACTTGTAAGGAGATGCGGTTGAAGCGATGATGGTCTTGGTATTGTCGCCGGTTTCCTTAAGGTACTTGTCATAAGCGGCACCTGCTACTGCGGTATGGGTATCTATTACATAACCCAGTTCTCCATAGAGCCTGTGGATCTTGTCGGCACAGTCCGCCATGGAAGCAAACTCACCGGTAAACTCCTTGCGGATACCGTCAAACACATCGGAGATCGAATACTTGCCGCCTGTCTTAAGCTCGTTCATAAGCTTGGCAGTCTTGTCCGAATCCGAACCTACCGCAAGATATATGAGTCTTTCAAGGTTAGAAGAAATAAGTATATCCATTGAAGGTGAATCAGTCAGGATAAACTCACGGTTTCTGTCATATTCACCCTTCTTAAAGAAATCAAAAAGAACACGGTTTTCATTCGATGCACAAATGAGCATGTTAACGGGAAGTCCCATCTTCTTGGCATAGTAAGCCGCAAGAATGTTACCGAAGTTTCCGGTGGGAACGCAGATATTGATCATCTCTCCCGCACGAATCCTTCCTTCTTTTAAAAGTTTCCCGTATGCATATACATAGTAAACGATCTGAGGAACCAGACGACCGATATTGATGGAATTGGCGCTTGAAAACTGGAATCCGCGCTCTGCCATGCGAGCCTTTAATTCCTCATCGCCGAAAAGCTCCTTAACCTTTGACTGACAGTCATCAAAATTACCTTTGACACCTACGACTTCGGTGTTCTTTTCTTTTTGAGTGACCATCTGACGTTCCTGAACTTTACTTACACCGCCCTTGGGATAGAACACGATGATCCTTGTGCCCTTAACATCAGCAAATCCCGCAAGAGCCGCCTTACCGGTGTCGCCGCTGGTAGCTGTAAGGATAACTATCTCCTTGTCGGAATTATTCTTCTTTGCCGCAGTTGTAAGCAAATGAGGAAGGATTGAAAGTGCCATGTCCTTGAAGGCTATGGTCTTTCCGTGAAACAGTTCAAGATAGTAAACGCCGTCCGCATCTGCTATGGGCGCTATCTCATCGGTATCGAACTTGTCGTCGTATGCTCCGTCTATACACTTCTTAAGTTCTTCTTCCGTAAAGTCCGAAAGAAAATCCTTCATAACGGTATAGGCTGTTTCCCTGTAATCCATGTCCGCAAGCTGTTCAAGCGAAACCGAAAGCTTGGGAAACTCGCAGGGGACAAAAAGGCCGCCTTCTTTGGACAGGCCCTGCAAAATAGCCTGTGATGCCGTTACTCTGACGGATTTGTCACGTGTACTGGTATATTGCATGGTTGGAATGCTCCTTGCTAAAAGATTTGATAATATACTAGTTTATGGCATAGACTCAGTGTAGTCAACCTTCTTCAAGAAGCTCATCGTCCAATGTGCCGTCAAATTCATACTCAAGTTCAAGATGGGCATTCCAGACTGTCTCCGAAGGTTCAGCCTTATCTCCCATGAGTTTAAGTATTATGGATTTTGAATGCTCGTTGATATAAGGAACACGGATTTTCTGCTTGGGGCCGTATTTCTTCAAAGCCTCCACAACCGCAAATCTTAGCATGTTCACAAGATCCAGTGTTCCTTCGGCAGCT
This sequence comes from Lachnospiraceae bacterium, assembly GCA_024695575.1. Taxonomy (GTDB): domain Bacteria; phylum Bacillota; class Clostridia; order Lachnospirales; family Lachnospiraceae; genus UBA1258. The sequence continues at coordinate 4,431 of JAILHY010000157.1, read as the reverse complement.
TCCGCCCAGGCCACAATAAGCTCATTATATTCAACGCCGAGAATTAAGCATGACGAAGGAAGTTTGTCCTCATCATCTCTCTCGATAATACAGCTTACCTCTTCGTCCAGAGCATTGGCAGCCACAAGTCTCTGAAGCATGGTGTGCTCAGAAAGGATCTTGTTTCTGCTTGTGCGCAAAGCCTCTCCGAAGGGAATGACACGCTTGTCAATTTCACCCTTCACCTTTTCGGACTTTGCTGCATCTTCAAGGATAAAAGAAAGTGCACCGTGAACGGGGTCTTCTTCAAGATCAAAGTCAAAAGCCTCGAAGAATTCAAATGTTCCTGGCTCTTCTCTTCCGTTAACCACTATATCCGCATCTATGCTTAATATATTGTCATAGTTGTACAGGGCGTTGATTGCTTCGATCAGCAGTTCAGAAGCGTATCCCTTACGTCTGTAAACGGGGTTGATATAAAGGGATTCTATTGTGGCTGTTCCGTCATCAGTGGGAAAAGCAACGATTGCGCCTGCGGGTTCGCCTTCATCGGCGATACCAAGTGCAACGGATCTTCCGGTCCTAAACGCATCCCTGCCGTTAGCTGATATAAGTTCTACAAAGCCCTTCGGCATTTCTTCATTAAGATCAAATAATTCTGTCATCTAAACGATTCTCCCTTACTTACCCGCATGATAGAGCTGATAGATGCGCTGCTGAGGCTGAATGAGCGGCTGTTCGCCGGCAGCCGTGTAAAGATTCTGAAGGAATGTTTCGAGCTTGGTTGCACTCATAAGATCACCGCAAACCTCTCTCGTAAGATCTTCAAGGTTAAGCCCTCCGGCAGTACCGCGACCCTCACGAAACTTTTCCATGGCAGCATCAGCAACTCTCATGATCTCCGTATAAGCGCCCATGTTGCAATCGGAAAGGTCAACATCTCTTCCGCCGTATTTAGCGCCGATCTCATCGGTTCTCTGGCCTCCGAAACTTGAAGCGAACTCTCCTTTAGCCTTCCATGTATGAGTGTGACCCATCATATTGGTCATACCTGCGGAATCGGACTCAAAGCCTACGAGCATACCGGCGTGTTTGCTCTTGGTTCCCTCTTCGAAGTGCATAAAGATATGTCCGCAGCTTCCGTCATTACGAATCATTCTCTTGATGGGAGCATTTGAGGGTCCCATGGGAATACCGTTATTACCAAGACCGCCTACGGCAACATCCATTCCGTACTGACTTCTGAATGAAATAAATTTCTTCTCAACCTGTTCACCTGTAGAGCCCTTTTTCTTTCTGCTCATGGTGTGGGTCGCGGCCATACGTCTGTAAAATCCGGCCTGTCCGTGGAAGCTGTCAAACATCTTCTTCTGACGTTTTTTGTTGTATACTCCCTCTGAATCTGCGGGCAGAGTGATCTTTACTCTGGAACAATGAGCAAAAGCATTGGCAACCGAGCCCTCCCAGTCGGTTCTGCCGCCACTGTCATCCACACATTTCATTTTACCGAGATGGCAGGTAAGCATGGTCTTAAACATAAACTTCTGTGACTTGAAGTTTCTTTCCCAGTCATCGTTTGAAATACCTGCGGTGCCGGGAGCCGCGTCTCTCTGCTTGGTTATGGTAGCGATCATGATCTCCTTGTTAAGAAGGTCATCGAGCTTTCTGTACTTATCTCTGATCTCGGCAGGACTGTCGGTTGAATTCATGATACATGAGATACCAAGCCTCATAAGCGGATTCATCATTGCGCTTACGGGATCCTGCATAGCTTTCAGCCTGTCGACCACATCTTCGGCAGTACCGGACAAAAGAGTCTGATGCTCTTTCATATATATGGTAGCCGCACGGTTACGTAAAAGCGCATCCAGTTTTTCCATCTGGGAACAGTCTCCGGAACGCACTTTGTTATAAAGATCTTCCTGCGTTATCTTCTTGTCTCCGACAGACACTTCGGCTTTAAGGATATGCTGAGCGTACGCGGAATCCATTGTAGCCTGAGCGACAAGCTGAGGCTTATGAGCCACGGCCTTGGCTTTCTTTTTCTCGTCCTTTGAAAGGCTTGAATAAGAACGCCCCTTGAATACAGGATCCGCCGTAGTCTGAGCATCAATGGGAGCTACAGCCTTCTGATGTACGTAAGCCTGGTCCGAAGCCTCCATGGTACGGAACATACCGATTTCCTGCTGTTTAAGTCTCTGGCGATGCAGTTCTTCTGGTGATAATGTGTTAGCCATTTATTCTCTCCTTATATCTAGGCAAGTTTTTTCACAATAGTAGTGATATTGCGCCCGTCTTTGTATTCGTAGGTAAAAGAATCCGTTCTCTTCTTAACCATCAATATTCCAAGGCCTCCGATATTACGTTCTTCGGCCGTAAGGGTTATATCCGGATCCTCGTGGATAATGGGATTGAACGGAACTCCTTTATCAATGAAGCTCATTGTGAATACCGGGACATCTCCGTCATTCTGCACATCTGCGATAAGCTTCACATACCCGTGCTCACCGCCGTATGCATAATTGCAGATATTTACATATAATTCCTCAACACAGACATGAAGCTGCACAAAAGTCCGCCTTGAAATTTCATAAGGCTCGAGGAGATCGTCCATCCACAGAAGGACGTCGTCTAAGAGCTCTCTTTTAGCAGACATTTCTTTTTCAATCACGGGATATCTCCTTTCTTTTTCCAAGCCTGAAAATAACAAGTAATACTGCGCAGGCCGAATATACGAGCACAGCGATCATCATCGGGGTAAGGAAGCCTTTACCCGGAATGAGTAAGAGTTCAGCTATCATCGGGGCGAAAGTAAGCAATATATACGAAAGCACTACAGAGAATATAAGTGCCGTCGATTCGTCAACCTCATTGCGAACAACTTTAAGTTCCATAAACTGGTCCGTGACCATGGGCGTTCCAAAGCCGTCCAAGAACCCAAGTACTGTACTTGCCAGCACGATCATGACCATGACCGGCGGAATATGGAGGATAAACAGGCTCAAAGCAGTCAGGGCAAAAGTAAATGCTATGCACAACGGAAGCCCGAAACGCTTCTTTGCTTTGGCTACAAGAGCAGGACCTATGTATATACCTGCGATACCGTTTGCAATATAGCAGTATGAAAGCATAACCGCGGAGATACCGTTGGTCTGGCAGATAGCAGGGATCAGTGTCACACAGAGCATTACGCCGATATTAAGCGGTATTCCGATAGCTACTACAAAGAAAAGCATCTCTTTTGAGAAGATCATCCGCTTGATTCCCGCAGGACTGACAGGCTTTGATTCTTCCTCTTCGTGAGGCTTGTTCTTAAGCATGTTCCAGGGAATCGCGAACAGTGAAACAAGCAGGTACAATCCGAAAACAATGGCAGAAATAAAGAAGTTCATGGAGTAACCAAGGTTGGCGGAAAGAATAGCTCCGAGACCCGCACCGCAGGTGGCTCCTGCCAAGAGTCCCGCATTATCCTGGGATATATTCTCATCTCTTCCTTCGTCAGTGTTGTAACCTCTGGTGATAAGGTAATTGGATACCTGTTTAAAGCCCGCATAGGCAAGTCCCGCAACAGTACGGCATATAACGATCGTAAGAGCCGCATGCGAAACGAAGGCAAGTCCGTTACAGATCATCATCACGATGGAGGATATCATAAGGACACTGCGGACATCTTTCTTTTTAAAAAATCGCGGAAGGAAAAGCATAGCGATCATCTGCGCAAATCCTTCCATGGTAAGAGGAAGCGCACTGGTAACACCGTTTGACAGTCCAAACAGCGACTCGCCCGTCTCTCTTATCATCATGGCTGCGTAAGGTACGCACATATACTCTGCCGTGGAGCAAAGAAAGCCTGTAAGCCTTAAGGACAAAGAAACCTTCTTCTCCGAAAAACCTGCTGCTTCATCTTTGTCTTCGGTAACAAGCTCAATGAGCTTGGTAGATTCAAACACGAACATGAGCAAGATGATGAGGGTTGAAATAAGAGTAAGAACTATACTCTTCATCTGTCTGTTCATGGCGGCATTGGAGATCTCAGCCTCAAGATACATGAAGCTTTCCGATCCTTCTCCGGTCCGTGCGTGGAACACAAAGGAAATGATATCGGATTCCTCGTCGGTACGGGCAACTACTGCTATACGCTCGCTGACGCGAACTATTCTTAAAGTGTCAAGTGTAGAAATACGACTGCTTATATAGGCTTCAAGTCCTTCAACCGTCTTGATATCAACACCCTGCTCGCTTACACGACTGATGGTATTTTCAAGGTTCTGAAGAGATACCTTTGTAGCACTTTCGATCCTGTCCCTGTAATCGTATCTATAGGAATTGATGGATAGTGCAGATAGGATTATGACAGCTGCGGACATAAGGAGAACCACAGTCAGGTTCTCGGAATGAGCCGAAAAATTCTGCTTGTGTTTGGTTATCCAGGCCTTACTTCCAAAGAAAAGT
>JAILHY010000155.1 GCA_024695575.1 Lachnospiraceae bacterium | reverse complement strand
TGAAGAGGTTTTCGGGCTGAGCAAGCCACTCAAGGTACATAGCAGCTGCCTTCTTCTCGTCATCGGAAGCCATGCTGGAGAATCCAACATAAGCACCAACGTTAAGACCTGCACGATATGCGGTAGACCAGTTGTACTTTTCATAGGTTACATAACCGGGGCAAACCATAAGGCCAACTTCGCCGTCAGGATTCTCAGCGTAGAAGGACTCAAGAGCTGCGATGGTAGAAGAAAGATAGCAGCCAAACTGGAAGGACTTGCCGTTTACAAAGTCAGACTGTGCGTCTGCAGATTCCTTTAAGTAGAACTCGGGATCGATGAGGCCAAGGTTGTACTCTTCGTTAACAACCTTAAGGAGTCTCTTCTGAGCTTCTGTTCCAAGAGCGGGGATATTGTAATCACCGGTGGTAGCCCAAAGAACTTCGTCCTGAGGATAATCTCTGTAAGCGTGGTTCTGGTCAACACCTGCGCCTGTTACACGGGTACCGCCCAGAGGGTATTCGCAAAGACCAAGCTCTTTGATCTTCTTGAAGCATTCGATCTGATCGGAAAGCTTCTCAGGGAACTTCTCGTAACCTGCTGCCTTAACCCAGTCAAGACGATAGAAGGTAGCCCAGGTATAAGTTGAGAAACCGTATGCTCTGGTACCGAATGCAAGGTAATCTTCGCCACCAACGTTGGTAAGGTTGATGCAGCCGCTGTTCTCCATTCTGGAGTAGTAGGTGGGAGCGATCTGCTTGAACCATTCAGCATCGTAAGGTACAAGGTATCCGTCGTTGATCCACTGTGTCATCTTGGGATAGTCGTACTCTGCGCAGATGGTAGGAAGGTTCTTATCAGCTGCAAGAAGTGCATATGTTGTAAGAACGTCGGAACGGGTAATAGGCACGTAAGTTACATTGATGTTCCATGCGTCACCGAACTGTTCCTGAACCCACTTGGTCCAATCGTTTGTTACTACGTCTTTAACACCGTTGGAACCTTCGCCTCTGTCGTATACAGGGATCTTAAGTTCAACTGTGTTGTCAAATTTGGTCCAGCCTTCCATTCCTGCTGCTGTAGAAGCAGGAGCTTCCTCTGCTGTAGAAGTTGAAACGGATGCCTCGGTCTTGGTGCTGGTACTTGTGCTAGCGGATGCACTGGCGGAAGTGCTTGTTTCGCTGCCGCAGGCTGTCATACCTACGACCATTGCGCTTGCAAGACCAACTGCAAGTGCTTTCTGAAGAAACTTCTTCATAATCAATCCTCCTGTTGTTTAAATATAGTCTATACATCCCGCACTCGCGGGTAAACTATCGAAAAAGAAAACGGATTTTCCGTCATTAACCTTTAACTGCGCCAACCATGGTTCCTTTTACGAAGTACTTCTGAAGGAAAGGATAGATGCAGATAATAGGTATTGTAATGAACATAACCGAAGCTGCCTGCAGTACTTCGGGAGTACTGGTAACCGCTGCCGCATCGGACATTGCCGTTGTCTGGGCCTCGGCTGCGGAAGCAACCATCTGGTAAAGCTTGTACTGAACCATCTTAAGCTTCTCGCTTCGGATAAAGTACATGTTGTCGGAATATGAATTCCAGCGGCCTACTGCGTAGAACAGTGAGATCGTTGCAAGTATGGGCTTTGAAAGCGGAAGCACAATCTTTGTAAGGATCTGAAAGTTGCTCGCGCCGTCCAGGAATGCCGATTCCTCAAGGCTGTCCGGTATGCTTGTCATAAAGAAGGTCTTCATGATGAGCAGGTTGTAAGCCGAATAAACAAGGGGAAGAATAAGTACCCACATGTTATCAAGGAGCTTGTAATCACTGTACAAAAGGTAGGTAGGGATAAGACCCGCACCAAAGTACATAGGAACCATCAGTAAGAAGGTAAGCCAGCGTCTGCCGCGAAGTCGTACGCGGGACAGAGGGTAAGCACCGCAGATACATACAAACATGCCGATCGCTGTGAATATAAGTGTTACGATAACGCTGTATCCCATGGATCTTGCAAGGCTTCCGTCCGCGAAGATGGACCTGTAGGCTTCAAGGGTCGGCTCCTTGGGGAAGAAATAAACTGCCTTGGCAATTACCTTGTTGTTACTTGAAATTGACTTTGCCGCAATATGGATAAAAGGAAGGATACAGCTTAAACTCAAAAGCGAAATGACCAAGATCATTACAAAGTCGCTTACTCTGAACTTAACTATTGCTCTGTTTCCCTCGGAGGTTACTCCTGCGTCTCTTGCGATTTCTTCTTTCTTTTTCATTACATCAGTCCCTCCTCACCCAAAGATTTGGCTATCCTGTCAGTAATAAGCACCAACAGGAGTCCCACTGCGGACTGGAACAGACCCACAGCCGTCGCCATACTGAACTTGGCGGATTGGAGACCCTTCTCGTATATGTACACGGCCAGCTGATACTGGAAATCTCTGACCATTGTGTTATCGAATACCTTAAGTCGTTCGAAGTTACTTCCCATGACACGTCCGAGGGACATGATAAGGAGTGTAACGATCGTGCTTCTGATTCCGGGAAGTGTGATGTGCCACATTCTTTTCCAGCGACCCGCGCCGTCAATCATGGCTGCTTCGTACAACTCACCGTTGATGGAAGTGATGGCTGCAAGATAGATGATGGTGTTCCATCCCATGCACTGCCAGATTCCGATGGTTAAGTACGTGCCCGCCCAGTGCCATTTCTCACTCAGGAAAGGAATTCCCTTCTCGATAATGCCCATGCGCATGAGTGCCATGTTCACAAGGCCGGTGCTGGGTTTGAACATCGTATATGCTACAGATCCAATTACCGCCCATGAAAGGAAGTGGGGCAGATAAAGAATGGTCTGTGACACTTTCTTGAACTTGGGATATCTTAACTCGTTAAGGATAAGTGCAAGTACTATAGGCAAAGGAAAAGTAACCGCAAGATCAAGCAGGTTAAATACGATCGAGTTTCTCAGTGCCTTGCTGAAATCCGGATCCTTAAAGGTCTTAATGAAGGTTGCCCAGCCCACCCATTTGCTCTTTTCGAAACCGAGAGCGGGTTTGAAATCCATCCAGGCGATCCTCAGTCCGGGATATGCTGCGTAGTTGAATACAAATACAAAAGCAAGAGGAATGAGAAGTAACAGATATAACTGCCAGTCTCTGCGGACGTCTTTCCATACAGACTTCCGGTGACTCTTCTTCAACTCGGCCTGTTTATTTTTGTACTCTGCCGGTACAGCTACTCTATTAGCCATTTCTTTCCTCCAAAAACAATTGCGTATTCTTCCTCTTTGACTTCATTATCTGCAACTGTATGCAACTTTTCTTCTCAATAGCTTCATAAAACTTCTCATTTACAACCATTAATTACCCTTTTATGGTGATAATTCACAAGTTTGATGTTCACAATTTGTTAATAATCTCCAAATACCCTTGTCGAATTCTATAGTTTTTTGCGGTTTCATTTCTTTTTATTGTGCTTTTTGACTCCATGTTATATTATTACATAAGAAACCACAGTTTACTTTATAGTTCTAAATGAGAACTTTGTTAAAAGAATGTCCAGACCAAAGAAAACCGCCGTAATAGAATATCGAAGTTATTTCCTTGCTCCGGAATTTCCAGTTCTTTTGCTGTCGGGTGAGCACTGGCGCATTTCCGATATCCCTTCGGGAAGGCTTCACTTCCACAATTACCCTGAGATCGGCATATGTCACACGGATTCGGGAATCCTGGAAGTCAACGACATTCCTTATCATTTCAAGGCAGGAGACGTTACCTTCCTTCCTAAGAACGTACCCCACACCACTTACTCTGACAAAGGTACAGCCAGCCGCTGGTCCTATATTTACTTTGACCTTTCGGCCATGATGGAAGGTCTGCTGCCCCCATCCATCAGCGTTTACGAGTTTTCGGGTCAGTACGAGGAGCTTTTTTATCCCCTGTTTTCAAAAGAAGAACATCCCGAGATCTACCAGCAGGCAGCAGGCGTAGTCTACGAGCTTGAAAACAAGCGCCCCGGCTACCAGGTTACCGCCAGATGCCTCATAACCTCTCTTTGCGTTTCTATCTGGAGAGCCATGAACGACATCCGCATCAGTAACCAAAGTCAGATCCCTCAGGGCTCCTCACCCGACAATTTCCTGGTTATCGCGCCGGTCCTTGATTACATAGAAAAAAGCTATTCGGAGGATCTGACCACCGAACAGCTTTCCGATCTTTGTCATTTAAGTCCCACCCATTTCAGGCGGGTTTTCCTGCAGATTATGGGCACAAGTCCCCTTGAATACTTAAATCAGATCCGCATTTTCAAGGCCTGCGACCTGATGCGTTCCACCGAGGACTCAATCCTTGCCATCTCCGAGAATGTGGGGTTCAAGTCAATCGCCACCTTCAACAGGCGGTTTTCAAGCCTTATGCAGATGAGCCCCCGAACCTACCGAAGCAACATGCTTCAGTCTGAAAAGCGCAATGAAAAACAAACTATCCTTGAATTCACCGGCTGGATGCAACCGGAATAATGTCTGCCCTGCAAATTCTTAAAAGTCAAGCCTTGAGGGCGACACCGTAAGCATCCAGTTGTTGTAAACCGTGTGCTCCAAGTCCTTGCCGTCTGTACAGTCAAAGGGAAGTCTCTTTTCCTTAAGTTCTTCGATTTCCGAAACCTTTCCTTCCACGTAAGCCAAAAAAACCTGCTTAACATCCTTTAACCTTCTTTCCACGCCACCAAGCCTCACTGCCTGAACTTCGTAACCGAAGGCCTTATTTTCCTTCATCCAGCGAAGCTTGTTTGCTTCGTAAAAAAGATCCAGTCTCTTAAGAAGCTCCGGGATCACGTTTTCCGCAATATCCTTAAGATCCGCTTTATCGTTACCGTCATAAGCTTTCTTTATCCTGACACCAAGATCAGCCTTTAATTCAAGCACTCTGCAGAGTTTCTCATACATATCAAAGAGATATGCGTACTCTTTGTTTTCCTTAACCTCAGCAAGTTCCGACGCGGTCTTCGCAAATACACTTGCTGTATCTTCCCTTACCAGATTATCAAAGGTACCGATGAGTGGATCGTTATAAAGAAGGTTCTTACTCATGGTATTCCTTGTAAGGTCAAATCCTACTCCAGGATTAACGTGATCTGCCCTTATAAACTTCTCAATATCAATACCCGTAAGTACCGTAAACTCCTTATTTACCGGCTCCTTTGCGTAAGCATATGCCGCATCCGTAAAGAGGGCCGGAAGTACAGAAAATACCGAGCACTCATCCCCGTCATCTCCCCAGCAGGTGATGGTACATTCCTTAATATCGCTCTCTCTGCATGCATTTATCGCAAGCCTTCCCGTCTCGATAGAGAACCTGTTAAAAGGCGCAAATCCCTGCCATTTCCATGCTCCCCCCGCAAAAGAGATCCTGTCTGTCAGCTTCCTGTGCTGCTTAAGCATGTTTGAATACATCGTCTGATCCGTTGAATAATAGTCCCAGTAGCAAAGAGTCACATTCTTGGGAACCGTGATGCCCTTAAGATCCATGTCACTGTCTGCCCTGTAGTCACCGCCGTTAGCGATCCTGAAGAACATGTCGCTCCACATCTCGGCCTCAAACCCGTATTTCCCGCAGATCTCAAGGACTCTGGAAAGATGCTTTTCCATGAGTTTGTGCCTGTCTGTGAATCCGTGTTTCTTAAGATATTCACCAAGACCCACCATGTGAGCCTCGTCCATGCCGATGTTGATCTTGCGCGTCTTATAGCACCTGGCAGCAGAACTTACGATATTTTCGATAAGTTTGTAGGTGCGATCCTCATCGATAAGCAGTATATCGTTGGCATCGATGATGTCCCCGTAGTCGTTGTATCTAACGATCTGGTTAAGATGGGCAAGAGTCTGTACAAAGGGCCTTATCTCTACTCCGAAGATCTCACCGTATTCAACGAGCTCCCTAATCTCCTCCTGAGTGTAGCGTCCGCGCATGTAGCCAAAATAAGGCTCGTTGTCAACCTCGAAGGTCTCCTCAGTATAGAGTCCTATGAAGGTGTATCCCATGAATGCCGCAGTTCCTATGAGATTCTTTACCGCCTTAACCTTCGGAACCCCGTTTCTTGAACAGTCAAGCATTATTCCAAAGTCTGTAAAGCTGCTCTTTTCCTCCGTTACCGCCTCCCCTGCATCTTTTACTCCCGCGATATGAAGCAGTGCTCTGCAAAAAGAAGTTCTGCTGCCGTAATTGACCCTTAGGCTTCCCTCGCATGCTTTCTCGATGCTAAGGCAGTTTTCTTTGCCGGTGTTTACTGTGGTGACCTCACATTCCTTCCCGCTTTCTTCGCACCTTTCAAGGATACCCTCGCATTCCTTAAGGATCCTTTCCATCCATTCTTCACTGTTTGCTAATCTTATTTTCATCCCTAACCCCTCCTGAAGGATTTCCTGCTTAATTGCACGGCCTGTGCTATAATTATTTTACTCTTTATTTTCGCAAAGGAGAACCCCATAGAGCGAAACCCATGAAAAAGAAAGCATACTACCATCTTCCGGGATTATTTGAATTCTATGAGCTTTACCGAAGATTCCTTCCAATATGGAGAGATCACCGGGAGTATTTCTATGACTGCTGCGAGATAGGCTCCATATACGGCGCCCCGGGGGACTGTCTGTGGGGCGGAGGTAGAGTTGGCTTTGGTGACGCTGACCCCGAAGCTGTTGCAAGCCTTATGAAAGAGTATGGCATCAGCGCCCGCCTGACCTTCAGTAACTCACTCCTCACGGAAAATCATTTTCCGAATCGCAAGTGTAACAGCCTATGCAGACTGTTTGAACATTGCGGCTCTGTGCGAAACGGAGTTATCATCCATTCCGACAAACTCCTTAATTACCTTAAGGAAACCTACCCGGACTTTTACTTTGTTTCCTCCACAACCAAGGTTCTCACGGATTTTGATGATCTCAAGAATGAACTTAAGCGCCCGGAGTTTTCCTACGTTGTACCGGACTTTAGACTTAACAAGAGTTTCAACGAACTAAATGCCCTTCCCGAAGAACTTAAGGCGAAGGTCGAGTTTCTTTGTAATGAGTGCTGCTGGTTTGAGTGCTACGACAGAAAGAACTGCTATGAGAATGTAAGCAGAAAGGCCCTTGGGGAGCCCTGCGAGGATCACCTGTGCGTTTCGCCATATGCAGAGCGCGGCTACAGATTCTCCGATGCAATGGATAACCCCGGATTTATCGGAGTTTCCGACATAGTTAATACCTATCTTCCCGCGGGATTCTCACATTTCAAGATCGAAGGCCGCAGTCTTGGAAGCGCCATGATATTAGAATTCCTGCTTTATTACCTGACTAAGCCCGAGTTTCAGCTTAAAGTACGTGAACTAATCTACTTAGACAGCATGCTTGATCTATTCTAGAGAGCAATTTTTGAACATTAATTTCATTAAATTTGATATGCAAAGCCTGTGTTTTGGGTGTATCCTTTTTTTAGATTAAACATACATTGGAGGGTGCTATGAAAATATTTAAAGTTACTGATCCGGAATTTGTTAACTACGGCAGGATTATCGAAGGATACGATGCCGAAAAGAAAGCCATCGAGGATGCCCTTAGAGACAAGACTCCCGTTCCCGAAGGCACCGATTACGTTGCAGAAGAAAAAGCTTTACAGGACCTTCCCGCTGCGGCTAAGATTTCTGATTCTCTCTTTGGCGGCTCACCCATGCAGTTCGGATGGTGCAACGGCCACAATACCAAGCTTAACTGCCTTGAGTATCACCGTTCCAGCGAGATCAATCTTGGTGCCACCGACTTCATTCTTCTTCTTGCCAAGAGAGAAGAGATCGTAGATCACAAGATCGACTCTTCCAAGGTTAAAGCTTTCCTGTGCCCTAAGGGCGTTATGATCGAAGTTTATGCAACCGCTCTTCACTACGCTCCCTGCCAGGCTCACAAGGATTCAGGTTTCCAGGTTCTTGTAGGACTTCCCAAGGGAACTAACGTAGGAATGCCTTCCTTCACACCTGCCAATCAGGAAGATAAACTCATGACCGCTACCAACAAATGGCTTCTTGCTCACGAGGAATCCTCCGAAGCAAAGAACGGCGCATGGGTTGGTATCACAGGCGCTAACATCGACATCGCCGCTGATCTTCAGTAATCACCATGGCATAAAGAAAGAGGTTTCGGATCAACCGAAGCCTCTTTTTTTCGACGGCTAAAATTATAGCTTATTTAGATGAGATATTCAATGAAAATGTGCATCGAGCCACAGGGGACCGTACCAGGGGATTGTGGGATCGAAATATCTGGCTGCTTCTTCGCCGGTGATCTCCACCTTGTAGTTCTTGCCCTGATACTCGTAGGTAAATACAAGAGTCATATTCTTGCTGTCCTTCATGGCGCTCATGATGTTAGAAGGAAGCGAATCACCTGAACTGTAGTTTATGATGGTCTGTGTTGACCCGTCAGTATTTCTTGCTGTTGAAAGTCTGATGCTGTTTCCAAGGTTCAATACAGTCCCTGGAGTGATCTGTGAAATGATCTTAGTGGGATTAGCGGTGATGTCAAGGATAGTGTCTTCCACTACGCTAAGTTCAGCATCATACTTAGCCGCAGGTGTCTCTGGCCCGGGTGTTGCCGCCGGAGTCTCGGTCTTAACAACTGAAGAACCACCACCGGAAGGATAGCTGATAGGCTTGTTTGATGATTCTTTTGCAAGCTCTTCCAATGGCTTAGTAATATACACAAGCATAAATACAGAAAAGCCATCAGCGTAAATCGTAAGGTAATCTTTTCCAAGGTAATAAGAATTCTTATTTACCGCCTGAATTGCCATTTCATCATCCAACTGCTTATATTCTAGTATCTCATCACCATGTATGCTGTAAACCTTTGGAGCATTTATTAATTCATTATCAGTATATAAAGGTACTTTAATTGCTGCATGGTCAGCGAGATCCGTCACAGGGACCAGTTTAGTCGGATCATTCTTGTCTTCATTTTCCAGGACAATATCATAAAACGATACTTCTGTATTCTCTGCAACTTTATCCGAATCAACAGATTTGTTCTGACCTTGTGAACTTGATTCAGTCGCTGTATTCTGCCCTGCTGCGCCGTTATTTCTGCTTTGATTCTCCACATAGTTATTTACTATTGACTCTGCAACACTTTTTTTACCCTCTATACCCGTGATGGCACTGCCATTCTTTCCAATAAGTTCAACCTTCCCCTTTGTTTTATTCTTTATATTCGCCTGAGCACCGTCTTTCATGGTTGTGAAGGTTGAACCCTCAGCCCCTTTCTTAAATGTAATTTCAACTTTCGCGTATACCGCAATAGTGCTTGTAACAGAGGATTGAAGAACAGCTTTATTGGCGGTCACGGTTATAGGAACATTACTGTTATTCTGACGCCAGGAACTGTCATTCATATCAACCTTAACCGGCTCAACATACCATCTTGCATGTATTGTAGTATCTTCGGTAATACCTTTATTAAAATCAAATTCTGTTGTAAAAGAAGCGTCGGTAAACCATCCTCCGAATTTATAACCTGACTTGGTCGGAGTTTCCGGATGAGAAGCCGTCTTACCATGCTCCACAGTCACAGGTATAATCGTACTGCCGCCATTAGTCTCGTATGTCACGGTATGCTTCTGTATGACAGGCCCTATTTTGATTTCCAACTCCTTTTGAGAAGCCTGTACATAAACAACATTATTTACGTCATCATCGATAACAGAATCAACAACCCATTTTTTACCATTAACGGTTACCAAGATATCATCAGCAAAAGAACCGGATTCACGGAACATAAAAAATTCCAAAGCATATTTAAATTTGCCAACAGTAAACTTTGACTTATTAAAGGGAACCCACTCTTTTGTCGATTCATTATATTTCAGCCAGCGGAAGTCTTTTACATAGATCCTGAAGGAATTCTCGTCTTCTGTTGTCCATTTATATTCTTCTACTGTATCACCGAATTTCACATTAAGATTATCAGGATACGTATCGGAAATAATTGAAAAAGAAGTGACAGGAACAGACAGCAACGTATTACTGACATTTTGGGTATATAATCTGATCGAAGATCCTTCCCTTAAAGCAGTCTCTTCAAATTCTACCGAACAAGGTACTCCATTAATACTTGCGGTCATATTGTCAGAGAAAACAACACCCTGATCAGATACAAAGGAGACACAAAGTCTGTATACTCCGTCAGAGAGTCTGTCTGCAAGGAAAGGTATCCATTTTTTGCTTTCTTCATCATATTTTTCCCAGCAATAGTTTCTTTTTGTAATATCAGAAACCTGTGCACCTGTTACCTTAATGCAGTTATCATCAAGCGATAGCGAGGGAGTAAGACTGAGAGGTTTAATGTCTGACATGGAAATTGATTTTCCATCTTTATCAACAAGATACAGATTCACATTGGTTATCTGTTTCGGCCCGTCAGCGTGAGCCTTAATTGGGAAAGATAATACGGATGTGAAAAGAAGCGCGATTGAAAGGATAAGGGTTAAAGAGTTTCTTATAAGTCGCGTTATGGCTTTCATTGTGAACCTCCGTGAGGGTGACATGAACCATCAGAATTATAACACAATGCCAAAAAAATGGATACCCTTTCAGGTACCCATTAATTCCCTTTTTCCTTTTTACCATTTATTGCTTAGCGAGCATTTCCTCAAGCTTTGCAAGATGCTCTCTTACCGATTCGATCTCGGCTTTTATCTCATCTTCTTTAAGCGCTGCAGGTTCTGCTGTCTCTTCCTTTTTGTTGATCTCTGCAACTTCGCTGATTGCGTTAACAACGATACCCACCACAACGTTCATCATTACGAAAGAAGAAACAAGTACGAAGGGTACAAAGTACGCCCATGCATATCCGAAAACTTCCATTACCGGACGGCTTATTCCCATTGACCAGCTCTCAAGCGTCATTACCTGGAACAGAGTGTACATTTCCTTCGGTATGATCCCAAACCAATCCGGGAATGCCTCGCCGAACTGGGTAACACCTATGATCGAGAATATGTAATATATGATAAGTAAAAGCAAAGCTGTCCAGGAAATTCCGGGTATTGACTTGCCTATGGCTCCGATTATCACCTGAAGAGGCTTAAGGGAGCTAACCATCTTGAATCCGCGCAGACCCTTCAAGGATCTGAACACTCTGAATACACGAAGTATTCTGATGGATGAAAGAATAGTCAAACCGGAAAGCACGGATGTCAGAATAATAATAAAGTCAAACCAGTTCCATCCGCTCTTAAAATAACCCCAAAACTTATATGCCACCATTTTAAGCAGCATTTCCACAATAAAAATTCCAAGGCAGATCTTGTCGATCCAGGATAAGATTCCGCCGATGGATCCCATAACCGCCTGTGATGTCTGTAATCCCAATGTTGCGGCGTTGATGATGATCACAACGAGTATCGTGTTCTGAAACACGTCGCTGTCCACAAATTTCTTGAGCTTTTCCATAATAACTTTCTCCTGTCAGAAATCTATGGACTATCCTATCACAAACGCCGCAGTTCTTCATTCATTCTCTTTAGCAAGGAGCCTTACTTTGCATAGAATACTATACCGAATTCCTATTTGAAAAATATGCTTGACATCCTTGGTCTATTGCGATAGACTCACAGTAGGTCGACTACAGTAGACTTATGGAGGTTCTATGACACGAGAGAAATTATTTGACGGCGAATACAGATTTATGCAGATCATTTGGGACCATGCGCCCATTAACTCCGGAGAACTTGTAAATCTTTGCGCCGAAGCTTTTGACTGGAAGAAATCAACTACCTATACAATGATCAAGAAGATGTGTGAGAAAGGTTACATCATCTCAAACAACGCAAAGATTGACGTACTTGTTTCAAAGGAACTTGCCAGGAAGGAAGCTTCCGCTGATTTTGTAGAGAAGACATTTGACGGCTCTTTTGCAGACCTTTTCGTTGCTTTTTACGATGGAAAGAAACTTACGGAAAAAGAAGCCCTTGAACTTAAGAAGCTTATAGATACCTATAAGGAGTAGAAAATGAATACATTATTCAATGCATTTCTTATCAAAAACCTTTACCTCATCGGAGTTCTTGCCCTCATTCTTTTTGCAAGGGTGCTTCTTTCGAGGTTTCCAAAGAAATATTCCTATTATCTTTGGGTGGTTTTCGGGATTAAAGCCTTAACTGATATCGGACTTTCCGTAAAGGTTAATCTTCCTTTCGTAACCAAACAGTTATCCGCATCGGAAATTGTCGGAAAGACCGCCGACTTTGCTTCTGATACAGCAGGTACTGTTACGAAAACCCTGAGTTCCGGTGCTCCTTTGATTACTCCTATTACTGTTTCTTTTGTTATCTGGCTTGCCGGTACTGTTGCGTTACTTACCCTTGGTGTAGTCCGCTACTTCCTGACTAAAAAGAAAATAAGCGTTTCCTTCCCGGCAGGCGAAGGGATTCACACCTGTGATTATATTGATTCACCCATGACCTTCGGACTTTTTAAACCTGTTATATATGTTCCGGGAACTTCCGACCCTAAATCTTTAAGGTTTGTACTGGCACATGAAAGATGCCACATCAGGCGCGGAGACATTTACTATAAACTGCTGGCATATCTCATACTTTCCGTATTCTGGTTCAATCCTTTTATCTGGATTGCCTATAAACTTTTTAATCTGGATATGGAACTTAGCTGTGATGAGGCCGCCGTTGATATGCTTGGGAATGGCTCACAAAAGGAATATGCGGTCGCACTGCTTTCTTTTTCGGCACCCGGAAGCAGTCTCTTACTTGCACAAACGGATTTCGCCGATACTGACGCTAAAAGGAGAGTTAAGAATATCATGAACAAAAAGAATCTTGGATTATGCTCCATATTTGCCGGAAGCATTTTAGCTGTACTCATCATTTCACTTTGCTTTTTAAAACCTGAGCCTGTATTTGGAAAGAGCTTAAGCGCTGTTTCAACGAGTGACGGTATAATAGAAGCTCCTGCGGTTAATGAACTCCATACCACAGAACCTGCAGAGTCCTCCGATACTAAATCGGCAGACCTCATTCCTTCGGAACCTGTAGAGTCCTCCCCGATTGATACAAACGCAGAAAATGAAGTTTCCTGGCTGTGGCCCTTAGATTTTACAGTTATTACCTCTGATTTCGGCGTCAGAAAAACAGAAGGCGCAGAATCAGTCCATACCGGTGTAGATATCGCTGCTCCTGCAGGAAGCAATGTATATGCTGCTTTGTCCGGTACGGTTACAACCGCAGAAAGGGATTTTGAAAACGGCAACATCCTGGTTATCGCTGTTAATGATCAGATTTCCTATCGCTATACACACCTAGATTCTTACTCTGTCGAAGTCGGACAGACCGTAGAAAGAGGTCAGACCATAGCCAAAGTCGGCACTACCGGTCTTTCAACCGGACCTCACCTTCATTTTGAGATCCTCGTAAACGGTCAGCCCGTCGATCCCTTCGGAGATTACTACGAAAGACCGCAACCCTCATCCGACATTGAACCATAATCTTTTCCATAAAAAGAGCCCTTTCGAAAATATACCGAAGGGGCTCTTCGCGTCTCTGATGCGATTCGAACGCACGACCTTTCGCTTAGGAGGCGAACGCTCTATCCTGCTGAGCTACAGAGACAAATATCAAGAGGCGAATCATCGCCTCTTATCTGTATTATACATTATTGTTAAAGATAATTCAAATATCCTTGAAGCCAGATATTACCTTTAAATCTTCGACCGACCTCAGGCTCGCCGTAAAGATCTTCCTTGTTGATGCAAACATCAATGGGAATCTCGTTACACTCAAGTGTCATGCGGATGATTTTCTCACCGGTTATCGGGTTCTCAACCTCGGAAAGTTCCGAGATCTCACCAAGCACCGAATACTGATCACACTCTACGCCTGCCGGCATAAAATACGTATCAACCAGTGTGTATACGTCGGTCTTCTTGATCTTACGAAGAATGGATGAATAAATGTCCAGATCTTCCAGTGTCAGGGATTCGATGGCATTCTCATCGCCGTTTCTGGCGGCTTCCAGCAATTTGTTTCTTTTGCGGGTGCCGGCGTCAGCCTTTGTCTTGGCCATGGCGTTCTTGGCAAGAGGCATCATGATGGTGCCGTTACTTGCAAGTGCGGACAATGACACGCTTACGTTCTTAACAACGTCCGATCCCGATTTGTACGAATCCATTATATAACGGGTTCTGTTTAAAAGATAGTAGATTATCGAAATTCCTATCTTGGAATCATCGCATACCCCGGCAAAAGAAATATTGGCCGTATGCCGCTCAACAATGGAGCTTTCCGTAGTGCTGATGTGTCTTCCGCGATAATAGGGAAAATAATAATCCCGCGTAAAATTATCGAAGGCATCAAATTCGCCCGCAGACACTATTCCCATGTCGGGAGCTATTTCTTTGATATAATCCCCGACACAGGTTTCGTTGTCATAGATAACAAACTGATGATCCGTATAATTCTTTTCCGCGTCTTTTAAAAGTGCCTCCAGCTCCTCTCTTGTCTTAATCTTGGAGAAGCCTATGGCGCGAAGATACTTGTGCATATCTCACCTATGGCATAGTTATTTTGAAAGCTTATCTTTGCCACCCATGTAAGGTCTTAATACCTCGGGGATGGTAACGCTTCCGTCCGCCTGAAGATGATTCTCAAGGAAAGCGATGAGCATACGAGGCGGAGCTACTACTGTATTGTTAAGGGTGTGAGCAAAATACTTGTTGCCGTCTTTATCTTTGATCCTGATCTTAAGTCTGCGTGCCTGAGCATCGCCGAGGTTAGAGCAGGAACCTACTTCGAAATACTTCTTCTGTCTGGGTGACCAGGCTTCAACGTCAAAGGACTTAACCTTAAGGTCAGCAAGGTCTCCGGAGCAGCACTCAAGTGTACGAACAGGAATATCCATGGATCTGAAAAGATCTACGGTGTTCTGCCAGAGCTTGTCAAACCACATAGCGGAATCTTCAGGCTTGCAGACAACGATCATTTCCTGTTTCTCGAACTGGTGGATACGATACACGCCGCGCTCTTCTATGCCGTGAGCACCCTTTTCCTTGCGGAAACAGGGTGAATAGCTGGTAAGAGTAAGAGGAAGCTTCTCTTCGGGGGTGATAGTATCGATAAACTTACCGATCATGGAGTGTTCGCTGGTACCGATGAGGTAAAGATCCTCGCCCTCGATCTTGTACATCATGGCATCCATCTCGGCAAAGCTCATAACGCCTGTAACTACGTTGGATCTGATCATGAAAGGAGGTACACAGTATGTAAATCCTCTGTCGATCATGAAATCTCTTGCGTAAGCGATAACTGCGGAGTGAAGTCTTGCGATATCGCCCATGAGATAATAGAAACCGTTTCCGGCAACGCGGCCTGCAGCATCGATATCGATACCGTTAAAGCTTTCCATGATCTCGGTGTGATAAGGGATCTCGTAATCCGGAACTACGGGCTCACCGTACTTGGTAACCTCAACGTTCTCGGAATCGTCCTTACCGATGGGAACGGAAGGATCGATGATATTGGGAATGACCATCATGATCTTGGTGGTTTTTTCTTCATATTCTGCCTGCTTTGCTTCAAGTTCCTCAAGACGCTTTGCATCCTTTGCAACTTCAGCTTTGATGGCTTCAGCTTCGTCCTTTTTGCCCTGAGCCATTAATGCACCGATCTCTTTGGAGAGCTTGTTCTTCTCTGCCTTAATGTTGTCGGCTTCCTGCTGGGTCTTTCTTCTTAATTCATCAAGTTCGATAACTTCGTCAACGAGCTTAATCTTCTCGTCCTGAAATTTCTTCTTGATGTTTTCCTTTACCGCATCAGGGTTTTCACGTAAAAATTTAATGTCTATCATATGTAAAGATCCTCCAATCAGTATTTCAATCTATCCCTGTCACATTATTACTCTGTCTATATAAACGTTGTGCACTTCCAGTAGATTACAAAGAATCTCTTCCCTTACCGCAACTCCGAACTTATCCTTAACTATGCGAAGTACGGGACGCTCCGGAAACTGCTTGTTCTGCCTTACAACCACGCACATTTCGCCGGTATTAAGGAAACATACCGTTCCCGAAGGATATACTGCAGTGAAATCAAGTAACGCCGTCACTATATCCGTATCAAAAAGAACATCCCTTGCATACTTCATGTACTCGACGGCTTCATATACTCTTGATCGCTTGCAGCCGATGCCGCAGATCATCTCGTCAAAAGTATCGCAGACCTGCAGGATCTGGGTTATCTCATCCAGCTCCTTAAGGTGTGAAGGAAATCCGCTTCCGTCAATACGCTCGTGATGATTAAGGATTATCCGGCGACTCCTGTCACTAATCCACTTTTCTTCTTTTAACTTATTATATGCGATTCTTGGATGCTCGTGGTAATCATCCTGCTCTCTGTAAGTTAACTCATCTATTATAACATTAGTACAATCAAAATCCAAATATCTTAATCCGATATCGTGGAAAAGACAGGCAACGCCAAGATCATGTATCAGGTCTCTTGATACCTTACGCTTGATGGCAACCAATACGGCGATGGTACATACACTGACGCAATGCTCGTAAATATCAGCGCTTCGCTCCTGAAGGTCAAAGATCTGCTCCACCAGCTTATCATCGGAAAGGATCTTTGTAATGATATCGTCGGCGGTTTCTTTTAACTCCTCAAGCTCGCTGCTTTGATTTGTCACGTGCAGCTCCACTACGGATTTGATCTTCTCTTTGAAAAGGTTCTCAACGTCGTCACGAAGGATCACGATCTGTTCAAGCTTAAGTCCCTCATCCTGAACAAAAACTTCGCTAATGCCAAGAGCAGAAAGCCTGGAAATCAGCTCGGGTTTAAGCACACTGCCCGCTGCCAGGAGCTCTCTGTAATCGTTAGTCATTATGGGTCTTGCAAGACGTTCATTCCCTTTTAACTCGGAAAGTTTGCAATACTTCATGGCATCTCCGTTATTTAATCTTCATGGCTTCCTTCAAGGCCTGATCCTCTTCGGCACCAAGCTGAAGATCGCACATACCGCCCTTAACGTCTTTACTGTATGTATAACACCCATCCGTTCCTCTGACGGAATTGATAATGAAACCGTTATTCTTCTCGTCTAACATGGCGAGGGCAAAGCTTAGCTTTCCACCCATCTGCTCAAAAGCATCGTACTTCACAAGGCCGACTCTCTGCACCGCAGATTCCATATTTCGATAAAGAATTCTTATGTCCTTGCGGTTTCTGTCAGTCTGTTCCCTAAGCTCTTTGTTTTCCTTAAATACAGCACCGATCTCGTGCTCAAGAGCGTGGGCATCCCGTCCGCCGGAAAATCTCTCGTATCTCTTAAGAAGCTTGGAATGCTCTATGGAAAGAACCACACAGGTAACAAGCAAAATAAAGATAAGTACTGCAAAAACTATAAGCACCAGGCCTATGTCCATGTTTCCAAGGCCAAGGCTGTTCAAAATCTGACTTTCCATTTTCGTTTTCCAATCTTATTTGTTGATCATGCCTATAATTCTATCAAGTTCATCATGTGAATAGAACTCTACCTCGATCTTTCCGGTGCCGTCGCCCTTACCGGAAATGTTTACCTTGGTTCCGAGTGCAGTCTTTAACTTCTCGGCGATGTCCTTGTAGAACACGTCGTATTCTTCTTTATTCTTGAATTTCTTTTCCTTGGGCTGTTTGCTTAAGTTCTTGACGATCTTCTCTATGTCACGAACGGATAATTTCTCATCGAACACGCGTTCTGCTATCTCGTACTGTGTCTGCGGATCTTCAATTGCGAGCAATGCTCTTGCGTGACCCATGGAGATCTTGTCTTCAATGAGCATTCTCTGCACATCATCTGCCAGTTTGAGAAGACGCATGGCATTGGCTACTGCTGAACGGCTCTTGGATACACGCTCTGCAAGTTCGTCCTGCTTGTAGCTGAACTCTTCCATAAGGCGCTTATATGCCATTGCTTCTTCAATGGGATTAAGGTCTTCACGCTGGAGGTTTTCAAGAAGGGCGATCTCAGCGATCTCTTTCTCGGTGTAGTTCTTGATAATGGCAGGAATATCCTTGAGGCCTGCTTTCCTTGCGGCTCTCCATCTGCGCTCACCGGCAATGATCTCATAGTGATCCATGCGGTCCTGCAGAATAATGGGAGTGATAACGCCGTGCAATTTGATACTGTCGGCAAGTTCCTCCAAAGCATCCTCGTCGAAATTCTTACGGGGCTGATCTCTGTTGGGTTCGATCTTTGTAAGCTTAACCTTGGTGATCACATCACCTTCAACGGGCTTAACGATCTCTTCCTTGGGTGAAACCTTCTCTTCTTTTACCGCCTTGGGTATCATTGCATCGAGACCTTTGCCAAGTCCTCTTGCTGCCATAGTGCTTTCCTCCGACTATTTGTTCTTGATAATTTCATCCGCAAGCGTAAGATAGCTCTCAGCACCTGCAGACTTGGGATCGTATTTGTTAATGGGCATACCGTGGCTGGGTGCCTCGGCAAGTCTTACGTTCCTGGGAATTACTGTTTCAAAGATCTTCTGATTCAGTACACTCTTAACGTTCTCCACTACCTGGCTTGAAAGGTTGGTACGTGCGTCGTACATCGTGAACACAACGCCTTCCATATCGAGGGTGGGGTTGAGTCTTTCTTTTACAAGGTTAACGGTATGGATCAGCTGTCCGAGACCCTCCAGGGCATAGAACTCGCACTGAATCGGAACAAGGACCGAATCCGCTGTGGTCATGGCATTGATTGTAAGGATACTGAGGGAAGGAGGGCAGTCGATGATGATATAGTCGTAGCTGTCCTTAACCCAGTCGATTTCCTTCTTAAGAATAAAGTTGCGGTTCTCATCGTCGATAAGTTCGATCTCAACCGCAGCCAGATTAACGTTGGAAGGAAGAACGGAAACGGTGTCGCAGATATTCTTAACGATGCAGTCGCCAACGGAGCATTCTCCAAGAAGAAGCTCGTAGATAGTGTTGTCCAGTTCGTTCTTCTCAATACCGAATCCGCTGGTGGTGTTACCCTGAGGATCCGCGTCTATAACAAGAACCTTCTTGCCTTTCTCTGCAAGTGCAGCGGATAAATTGATCGCGGTGGTTGTCTTGCCTACTCCGCCTTTTTGGTTCGCTATTGCTATTATTTTACCCATTATAATTTCCTTTGCTTCAAAACTTACTTGTTATATGATAGCACAGTTTTTCATTTTGTTGTATTTATAATATTGCACAAATTTCTGACCGGAGTTTTTCCGTTTTTCTCCATGGTCACCTTGCAGCATTGACTCTTTGTCATGTTTCACGTGAAACATTACCCTCTATACAATTTCAAACACCAAATATTGTTCCACGTGAAACATTTAGTACCCAAGATATAGTTAAAATGGTGTGAAACATGGCCATGAAACATATTATTGATTAAATTGTTTGATCAATTCTACAATTTTCCCCCTGCTCTGCTCTATAATCCGGAGATTTGTCTGCAACATCTGCTGGGCTCTCACCGGATCATTAACAATAAACTGTGAAGCTAACTGATCATTACTTTCAAGATCGTTCAAAGTCTTGAGGATCATGTTAAGGGATCCTTCGAAATCATGATCAAACATATTATCAACTTCTTTGGTAACTACCGAAGTGTCTACCGCAACGGAATCAGCTTCTGTCATAGAAACTACCGATGAAGTAACATCCGATGCTTTGACATTCTTTAGTGAATCCAGCTGCTTGGTAACATTACTAAGCTTCTTATACTGAAGGCGAAGTTCCTCCTCCAGGGATTCGATTTCTTTTTCCTTATCCTTGATCTGAGATTCGTAGAGCTTAACCCCGGCCCTGGGAGAAAAAAGAGAATAGTCAGCGTCTTCCTTATTGTTTAACGAAACAATAAGTTCCTTGGTATGCTCGATCTCATTTTCGATACCCTGAATGGCAAGTAAAATATCCTGCCGTTCTGAAACAAAATTCTTTTTAAGATCAATGAGAAATTCACCGGAATTGTTATCAGACATATTAATCACCTGTTATAAAGGTTGCTTGGATGGCTTGCCGGCTTTGCGAGGATAAGTATCCGGAGTCACCCCACTCTTCTTTATAAATATTATACTGCGATCTATGGTCTCTGAATCATCGGACAAAGAAAAGTTTTCACGTGAAACAATCTCGCCACCAAGAACCGAAAGTGCATGCTCGGAATTCTGAATCTCAGAATCAACATCGGACTTGTAAGCTATGAATGTTCCACCTTCTTTTAAGAAAGGAATACAATATTCACACAAAACAGGAAGTGATGCAACTGCTCTGGCGGTAGAGTAATCAAAGCTTGCACGATACTCGGTCCTTGCAAGATCCTCTGCTCTTCCGTGAACGGCTTCGATGCCATCAAGCTTAAGTTTAGTGATCACCTCATTTAAGAACCTGACTCGCTTATCAAGGGAATCAAACAAAGTAACCCTAAGCTCAGGCAAAAGAATCTTAAGAGGAATCCCGGGAAAACCTGCTCCGGTCCCAACATCACAAAGAGTCTTTCCGGTAAAGTGTTTGCACATATCTTCAAGTGAGTCAAACATCTTAACAAGACTGAGACTATCAAGGAAATGTTTGAGACAAACTTCTTTGTAATCAGTAATTGCTGTCAGGTTGATCTTCTCATTCCACTCAACAAGAAGATTATAATAATCCAGGAATTGCTGAAGCTTATTATCATCAAGAGAAAGATCATATTTATTAAGAAGGTTACTTAAGTAATCCATATTAATTACCTTCCCTCTTCATCTGCTCAAGATAAACCAAAAGTACAGATACATCAGCAGGAGTTACACCTGAAAGTCTGGAGGCCTGACCGACGGAAACGGGTCTGAACTCTTTAAGCTTCTGTCTGGCTTCAATCCTTAAACTGGGAACATCATCGTAATCGATGTTATCGGGGATCAGTTTCTTTTCCGTCTTCTTAAACTGATGAACCTGATGCTCCTGTCTCTCAAGATATCCTTCGTATTTAATCTGAATGCAAACCTGCTCTATAACAGCATCGGGTAAAACTTGTCTTTCCTTATCGAGAACCGAAAGATCCTCGTATGAAAGTTCAGGCCTGCAAAGAAGTTCTGCAAGAGACGTACCGGTGCGAAGAAGTGCTGACCCATGTTCCTCAAGAAATGCCTGAGTCACAGCGTCACCACCAAGAATGGTATTCTTAAGCCTGTTGATCTCTGCTTCAATTGCTTTTTCTTTATTAACCGTAACGGCATAAACCTCATCGGAAACAAGTCCAACATCATGACCGAATTTACGCAAACGAAGATCCGCATTATCCTGACGAAGAAGTAACCTGTACTCCGCCCTGGAAGTCATCATCCTGTAAGGCTCGCGGTTATCCTTGGTAACAAGGTCATCGATGAGAACACCGATATAAGCCTCACTCCGATCAAGGATCAAAGGCTCACGACCAAGGATCTGCATGGAAGCATTGATACCTGCAATCAATCCCTGAGCAGCTGCCTCCTCATAACCGGAACTTCCGTTAAACTGTCCGGATAGTTCGTAA
>JAILHY010000060.1 GCA_024695575.1 Lachnospiraceae bacterium | reverse complement strand
TTAACATTTTCGATTACGCGTGCATATTCATCCTTCAGTTCAGAAAGAAGTTCTTTGGATACATCAAGGGAACCGGCGCGAAGGATCTCGGTAACTTCGCTTGATTTACGGTACAGATATGTGAAACCAAGGTTACCAACTACGCCTTTCAAGGTGTGGATAGCTTCAAAGGCTGCGGAACAGTCGCCTGCATCAAAGGCGAATTCGAAGCGATCGAAGTAATCGGTAGATTTGAACTTTGATATGCAGTTAAGGTACAGGTCTTCGTTATCGACGAAACGTTCGAGAACCTCATCGAAATTAACGCCGAGACCTGAAAGGATGTTACGCTGAGAATCAGTCATGAAAGTACTCCTTGAAAAAACTATACAATCATATATGAATGTAACGCTTCCGAAACAGCAAAAAGCACTTTCTCACTTGAGTGGCCTGCCACCTCCGAGAAGTGGTGCTTTTTCTCTCCGGTTCGGCCAAATCGTTCGAAAGTGTTTTGCTGCTTTCGTACGCTGTGTATTATTTGAACCTGTACACGTTAAATGTATAGGGCTTCAATGTAAAGCCTTCAGTAAACTTTCCGGTTTCTTCGTTCACCGATACTTTATTAGGCTCTTCGATTGAGTTATACGCATCTCTTTCGGGACCTGAAAGCACGTACGCAGTGTACTCTCCTGCGACATCCGCCTCAAGCCTAACCTCAGCATCGGTAGAGTTTACAGCCTTAAGTATCTTCTCTCCTGTCTCATCATCGATACTGAGCGATACGTACACACCCTTGTCTCTGAGTTCCTTAAGTTCGGGAATATCTACTGTGTAATCACCCATATTGTTAGCATATAATTTCTGCACATGATACGAAGGTGAACCATAAGCAGATTTCGCATCAAACCAGATCATGTCAGGTGACCACTGAGCGTAATTTAATCTGGCAAATAACGGTGCGTAACTTGCAAGCACAACTACATCAGAATTTCGTTCAACACCGGTCATGAAAGCAGCCTCGGATAACGCGCCCCAAAGTGTGTTAGCATCGGGAGCATTAAAGTCACACTTGGGATGTGCCGCATACTCTCCTGCAAATACCTTGATCTTGCGATCATAGTTATCATAGAATTCGTTATGTTCAAAGAGCCATTCGGGCTTTACATAGTAGTGCTCGTCAAGGGCATAGGCAAAGTTTTCTTTGTCCTGATTCTTACGATAAAAATCCCAGGCTGCGGTATAGCGCTCGGAAGTGATATCGGGACCTGCGGAGCCGATAAGCTTTATCTCAGGGTATTTTTCATGAATTCTCTTTTCAAATATCAGGTAACGCTCAAAGAAATCGTGCTTCTCATCCTGCCACTGC
The DNA here is from genome assembly GCA_024695575.1 of Lachnospiraceae bacterium. GTDB lineage: Bacteria > Bacillota > Clostridia > Lachnospirales > Lachnospiraceae > UBA1258. The sequence continues at coordinate 26,754 of JAILHY010000060.1, read as the reverse complement.
TCGTTACCGATACCCATGAGTTCAAGTCCGAAGGGCTCGGGATGGCCCATGCTTACTCTGACTTTACCCCACTTACTGTCAACGGGGCCGTTGGCAAATTCGATAAGGTCAAGCGCATCCTGCACAAAGCCTTCAAACTCGGGGCTGTCGATCTTAACAAGCTCCGTAGACTGATACTGGCAGGCAAATCCTACGTTCAGCACCGGAAGGGGCTTTGCTCCGATAGCCTCGCACAACAGGAAATACTCGTAAAAAGAAAGTCCCATGGTCTGGTTGTACCATGCGTATTCACTGGTGTACTTGTTCTTTTTGCTGTTTCCGTGGACAGCCCAGCGGTTCCAGTTAGGCTTACGCTCCCAGGTAGGCTTGAGGGCTTCCTTGTAATCATAGCGGTTGGCAAGAGTGTTACCCTCTACGATACATCCTCCGGGGAAACGAAGAAATCCGGGGTGTAAGTCCTTAAGAAGGTTAAAAAGGTCAGGTCTGAATATACCCATGACAGCGTTGGCGGGGATCATGGAAATGTAAGCATATTCGACAGTTGCGGGCGCATCAGTAAGGATCTCAAAGCGTGCACCCGTCACTGTTTCACGAGCCTCAAGGGAAGTGTAGTACATGCGCCAGAAGTTATATTTTTCTTCTTTATGCTCATCGTACTTAATAGCAGTCTCTCCGATTATGTGTCCGTTCTTAACAACACGGATATCGAAGCTTCCGGTAAACTTAAGGGGCCGCGCGAAGAAAAGAACATTGTAAACTTCACCCTTGGTAACGGAAAGGCCTTCGTAAGCCTTGTTTGCAATACCGGTATATCCGGTGGTAGTCTTGACTCTTGCGTAGTAAGGATTGTTCTGAGATAAGGGGCTTGAGGTTACGATCTCAAACTCGCCCTCTCCTCCCGTAAGGCGCCAGCCGTAGTCTCCCGCGGGCTGAAGGTAATAATCGTTAAAATCGCCCCTTGCCTTAAGGAACTGGAATGAACGATTCTCTATCATCTCGGCGTAAAGTCCGCCGTCAGCCGCATAGTTGATGTCCTCAAAGAAAAGACCGATCATGTGGCGATCGATTGAATGATTCTTTGATCCGGATAAAGTGATTTTCAAATTTCATTTCCTCCTGAATACACTGATAAGATCCTTCGACTACTGTCGCCCTCTTAAAGAGGACGACCTTCGCTCAGGATGACAAAAACAGAATGTGTCATCCCGCGGATGGAAGGATCCACAGGATGACACCAAAGATTATACAGTAAAGTTATGAATATTCCAATACGGATTGCTCTACGCCTCTACATTGCCTTCTGCAACCTTGTCGGCACGTTCCTTAACCTGAGCTTCCTGAATATCACTGGGAGCCTGCTCGTAACGGTCAAAGGTATATTCGTACTCGCCGCGTCCGCCTGTCATGGAACGAAGGTCGGTGCAATATCCGGTAAGACTCATCATGGGCACGAATGCTTCGATGGTCTGCTTGCCGCCGGGAACGGGGTTCATTCCGAGGACACGACCACGACGCTTGTTAAGATCACCCATTACGTCACCGGTGTAGGAATCCGGAACCGTAACCTTGAGACTTGCGATGGGCTCGAGTAAAACGGGGCCCGCTTCCATAAAGCCTTTCTTGAATGCCTGGCTGGTGGCAACCTTGAAGGCCATTTCCGATGAATCTACGGGATGGTATGAACCATCGTAAAGTATTGCCTTGACACCCACTACAGGATATGCGGCAAGAGGACCTCTTACAACAGACTCCTGCAACCCTTTCTCAACAGCAGGGAAGAAGTTCTTGGGAACTGCTCCGCCAACGACTTCTTCTTCAAATACATAAGGAACCGTTATATCATCGGCAGGCTCGAAACGCATCTTAACGTGACCGTACTGGCCGTGTCCGCCGGACTGTTTCTTATATTTGTATTCAACGTCGGATTTCTTTTTAATTGTTTCACGGAAAGCAATCTTGGGTTTCTCAAGGGTGATCTCGACCTTGTATTCGTTCTTAAGACGGGAACATACAACGTCAAGATGCATATCGCCCATACCGTAGATGAGCATCTGACCGTTGTCGGAATCGTTGACGTTCTTTAAGGTCAGATCCTCGTGCATCATCTTCTGGAGGGACTGGGAAATCTTGTCCACATCAGCCTTGTTTACAGGACGATAACGCATGTAGGTATAAGGTGTGGAAATATCAAACATTGCATATTTGATAACGTTGGCCTTGGTGGAAAGGCTGTTTCCGGTGCGGGCTGCCGTCAGCTTGGGGATGGCGCCGATATCACCGGCATGAAGCTCTGATACTTCGATAGGCTTGTTACCCTGTAAGGTATAGAGCTTGCTGACTTTTTCTTCTACATCCTTATCGATGTTGTAGATCATGTCATCGGGCTTGAATACGCCGGAGCAAACCTTGATGAGTGAATACTTACCGATGAAGGGATCCACGATAGTCTTGAATACAAATGCGGATTTAGCCTTACTGAAGTCGTAGTCAGCCTGGAAGATTTCGTTGGTCTTGGTGCTGATACCTGCGATCTTGCAATCCTCGGGGCTGGGGAAGTACTTAACGATATCATCAAGGAGTGTATAAATACCATAGCAAAGAAGGGATGAACCCATGGTCATGGGAACAACGCTTCCGTCATGGATGTTGGTTCTGAGTGCGGAACGGATCTCTGCGTCGGAGAAGGTCTCACCGGAGAAGTATCTGTCCATGAACTCTTCGCTTGTCTCTGCAACGGTCTCCATAAGAGTGTCGCGATAAAGCTTTAAGTTTTCTTTACTGTACTCGGGAACGGGTATTTCAACCGCGTCCTTACCCTGCCACTTGTTGGCGGTTTCGGAAATAACGTTTACATAGCCGATAAGTTTCTCGTTCTCACGGATGGGAAGATGGAAAGGAGCCATGCGCTTTCCGTACTTTTCTGTAAGGGTCTCAACAACGTTCTTAAAAGAAGCGTTGTCAAGGTCCATATCTGTAACGAATACCATTCTGGGAAGTTTGTACTTCTCGCACATTTCCCATGCCTTCTCGGTGCCGACTTCAACGCCCGACTTACCGGAAACAACGATGATAGCTGCATCAGCTGCTGCGATAGCTTCCTCTGCTTCGCCTACAAAGTCGAAGAAACCGGGTGTATCAAGTAAATTTATCTTAACGCCTTCCCATTCAAGGGGAATGAGTGAGGTGCTGATTGAGAAGTGACGCTTCTGTTCCTCTTTACCAAAGTCACTGATGGTGTTGCCATCGTCGATCTTACCCATACGGGAAGTAAGTCCGGCAAGGTATGCCATAGCTTCAGCCAGACTGGTCTTTCCGCAACCACCGTGACCAAGTAACACGACGTTACGGATCTTGTCAGTTGTGTAAACGTTCATAAGAGAAAACCTCCGAAAGAAATTTGAGCAAATCGTTGTATAAAATGTACATAACCCAATCCCCATTACGATAGGCTCATGGATATATTTTACAAGAGTTGAGGATGATTTACAAGTAAATTGTGTAGAAAATATTGAAAATTTGAGAGAAAATTTTAAAAATTATAATAAAAAAGCCCGAAAGAGATTTCTCTCCTCCGGGCCTTAATGCCTTATGTAACTTACTGCATATTTTCCATTGTCTGGTATGTCTCGATGCGAGCTGCATCCATCTCCGGCATTCCGATAAAGATTCCGCCGTAGGAATAAATGTCGCCTTTCTTCTCGATACGAACGATCTCAACAAAGGCATGAAGGACTTCTCTTGTCCAGATTGTGAGATAAGTCTCGTAAACCGCACCGATGTTAAGAACGGTCCTTGATTCAAAACCGACACCGGTCTTGGAAACGTCCGTTACGTCGATGGTTGCTTCCTCAACCTTGGAGCCGTCGAGGCGCTTGATAAGGATCTTTGAAAGTAATTCCGTACGTTTGCTCTTTCTTTTCTCGTTCATTGCTAAGCCCTCCGGTTATGTAATCCCTAATACAATTCTATTATGCACAAAAACTACTTCTTTGTAAATCTCGAATAATCAGGCTTGTAATTCTGCTCCGGAGCCACCACGTCGATACCAAGTTCCTTGGCTATATAGCTGTAATAGTCGGTATCCATAATGGCCTGAGAATATTTCCAACGGGCGTTTAAGATAGCTCTCATGTTCTTGATGTAATCTTCCGGAAGCTCTTCGTCAGTGAAGTTAACCACCTCACCGGTGCGGGCATTAAAGCTTGCTTTGTCCGTCATAAGGCTCCGGTTGTACATGAATATGACATATCCTTCGGTATCGGAAAGAATGTCCCTGCCCATAAAGAGACGGGAATCATATTCAAGTCCGAAAAGATTGCAAAGCGTAGGCAGGATATCATAGGAACCGCAAACCTTGTCGATTACGATGGGCTCTTTGATTGCTCCTGACCAAAGAATGAGGTTTGACTTGTATAATTCAAAGTTTTCCTCAACGGGATGACCAAGGATCTCAGAGATCTCGTCATTCTCAAGTCCGTAGGGCCAGTGGTCACCGGTAAAGCAGATAACGGTCCTGTCGGCGATACCCTTTTCTTCCAATTGGTTGATAAGATATTCCAGTGCTCTGTCAAGCTCCATGTTGCAGGCAATGTAAGCTCTGGGGCCTTCGGAATAAGGAAGGTCTTCCACATCCTGCTGATGGATTTTGGCGCACCAGTTACCGGCAAAGTTGTAATTAAGATGTCCGCTTACCGTCATGTAATAGATGTTGAAAATCTCATCATCGATATAATCAGGTAAGGACGCTTCCATCATGTGAAGATCCGATGCCGGCCAGTGCTTGGGAATATCAAGTCCGTTGCCCACACCCTTAAAGTAATAACCCATTCCGGGATACGTGATGTCACGGCCGTAATACATGTAGTCATTGTCATGATATGCGCGGCTTGTGATACCGTAGGTCCTGTTGAACATATTTCCAAGTGAAAAAGGCATGGAATTCTGTCCGACGATCCTGAAGTTGGTAGCGCCTCTGTTGGTGGGTACCAAACTTGTGGAACATACAAACTCTCCGTCGGAAGTGGATCCGCCGGTACGGGGATTGTAGAAATTATTAAAAACAAAGCCTTCGTGAGTGAGCTTCCAAAGTGTAGGTGTATGTGTTTCATCCACTGCAAGACTTGAAAAGCCCTCTGCCGTCATGAATATAAGGTTAAAGCCCTTAAACATGCCGGTGTATTTGTTCTTGTAGGTAGGTTCGAGTGAAGCCATGTACTTGTGAATGGCTGCAACGTTCTCATTGGTTTCTTCTTCCGCAAGCTTAACAAAGTCGATGTTAAGCATGTTGGGTGAAGTATCTATCTCTTCAACAATTTCTTTAATGACACTTGTGTCACTTGAAACTTCCGAAGAAGCAGATCCGTCAGTACTTGAAGCCGATGCACTTGAACTCGTTTCCGATGATGTAGAACTCGTTGTTTCTGCGGGAGTATCGTTACCGGAAGAAACCGAGCTTTCCGTTGAACTTTTGCTTTCGCCCTTTTGGGCATTGGGATCGTATACCCATACTCCAAGATCTTCCTCAAACTCATCCTTCCTTGGAATGATGATGTTACGGATCTCTATTTCGTGAGTGGCTGTAACTCCAAGCTTGTCCATGGAGTATTCGCTGATATTCTCGTGTTTAACAAGATCGTAGGCCGAGAAAGAATCCTTGCCGTAAATCGGGATGATAAGAGCTATGATCCCAAAAAGCACCAGAATATAACCAAAGTGAATATAGATACACTTCCATGAAAGCCTGCGATACTTAAATATCTTGAGAACGTTAAGAACAATAAGTGCCGCAGCGGGAACGATCACCATGAGTGCAAGCACCAGCCAGTTATCCTGTATTCCCTTAATTATTTCCCTGTAGTACTGCACGAACTTCATATTGGTGCCTTCGATAAAGGATATGGAAAAGAACACCTTAAAAATAGCGTGATACAGGGTATTAACAATATAAAGGATAACTATAAGCCCCGTCAGTACGTCCGTTACTATACGGTTGACCCTGGGCGGGAAATAGGAACTTAACAGTGAAAAGATCACCGCCGTGGGAATACACCACAAAAGCTTCAAAATGAAGTAAGGCGAGATCCCCTGAAAGGCCCAGATATGAAACACGGTCTCAAGATACATGAAAAGTCCCGCAAACCATATGATCCTAAAGGGCGAATTCTTTAAGGAATACAGCAGTTCCTGCTTGTAGGTCCTGTCCTCAAGGCCCGAATAATCTATTCCTCTTGATAAGTTGTCATAATCAATAAAGTCTAATTTCTGTGTCATTATACTGCCTTATCTAATAAACATTGCATCGCCAAAGGAAAAGAATCTGTACCTTTCCTTAACGGCTTCTTGGTACGCGTTCAGAACGTGCTCTCTGCCTGCCAGTGCGGAAACAAGCATTATCAGCGTTGATTCCGGAAGATGGAAATTGGTGATGAGAGCGTCAAGGACCTTAAACTTGTAACCGGGATAAATAAAGATCTCTGTGTTTCCCGAGCGGGGTTCAATGTGTCCTGATTCGTCCGCTGCGGATTCTATTGTCCTGCAGCTGGTGGTTCCGACGCAGATCACTCTTCCGCCCCGTTCTTTGGTCTCGTTTATGATATCAGCGGCTTCCTTTGAAACCACGTAATATTCGGAGTGCATATGATGCTCAAGGATGTTTTCTTCTTTGACCGGCCGAAATGTTCCAAGGCCTACGTGAAGAGTTACAAAAGCAAGTTTAACGCCCTTTTCCTCAATCTTTGAAAGAAGTTCCTTCGTAAAATGAAGACCGGCGGTAGGTGCTGCGGCACTGCCCTCGTACTTGGCATATACCGTCTGGTACCGGTCTTTGTCCTTAAGCTTGTGTGTGATATAGGGAGGAAGCGGCATCTCGCCCAGTTTATCAAGGATCTCTTCAAATATGCCGTTAAAGTCAAAATGAATGATCCGGTTTCCTTCCTCAACTACATCCTTAATGGTTCCGGTCATAACACCGTCACCAAAGGAGATAACCTGCCCCGTGCGGGCTTTCTTTCCGGGCTTCACAAGGCATTCCCAGTCGGTATCGGAGATTCTTTTAAGAAGCAGTATCTCTATTACCGCGCCGGTTTCCGCCCTTACTCCGTAAAGCCTTGCAGGGATTACCTTGGTGTTGTTAAGCACAAGGCAATCCCCCGCATTAAGGCAATCTATGATCTCATAAAAAACATGATGTTCTGTCTCACCGGTAAGCTTATCAAGTACCATGAGCCTTGAATCGGAACGCCGCTCAAGGGGATCCTGGGCGATAAGCTCTTCCGGGAGATCGTAGTAATAATCTTTTTTAAGTAATTCAGCCATTACATTCCAAGTGCATTAAGAAATGCGATATAACCTCTGTAAGTTTCGTAAACGTCTGCCTTGCTGGTTGCTTCGTAAGGAGCATGCATGTTAAGTACTGCAACACCCGCATCAATAACATTCATTCCGTACTTAGCCATGATGTAGGCGATGGTGCCGCCGCCGCCGATATCTACCTTACCAAGCTCAGCGAACTGATAGGTAACCTTGGCATCGTCAAGAACCTTGCGGATATATGCGATGAACTCAGCGTTGGCGTCGTTGGAGCCTGACTTTCCGCGGGAACCGGTGAACTTGTTAAAGCCCATACCTGCGCCCATGAATGCAGCGTTTTTCTTTTCGAAGCATGAAGCATAAGAAGGATCAAATGCTGCATTAACGTCGCTTGAAAGCATTGCGGAATTAGCAAGGCATCTCTTTGTATCAAGCTGCGAGCCCTTTCCTTCAAGCTCTACAAGCTCGGAAATAACGTTTTCAAAGTATAAAGAAGACATACCGGTTGCACCGACTGAACCGATCTCCTCTTTGTCAACAAGGATGCAGCAGGAAGTTCTCTTAACTGTGGGAACATCCAGCATAGCCATTAAGGAAGTGTATGCGCAAACTCTGTCGTCCTGACCGTAACCAAGAACCATGGATCTGTCGAAACCTGCTTCTCTTGCGGGACCAGCGGGAACAACTTCAAGCTCTGCGGAGATAAAGTCTTCCTCTTCCATTCCGTATTCGGTCTTAAGGGTCTGTAAAACAAGGGCCTTAACGGGATCCTTTTCTTTCTTCTCCTCTTCGCCCTTCTTAGCCTTAACAACGATGGGCTTGTTTCCTACGATGATATCAAGAGCTTCGCCTTCGATAACCTTGGCAGCTTTCTTTTCCATCTGCTCTGCTGCAAGGTGGATAAGAAGGTCGGATACGAAGAATACGGGATCGTCATTATCTTCACCTACTGCAAGCTCGATGGTACGACCGTCCTTAAGGACAACTACACCGTGAAGTGCAAGGGGAATAGCTACCCACTGGTATTTCTTAACACCGCCATAGTAGTGGGTGTCAAGGTAAGCAATGTTGGTATCCTCGTAAAGAGGGTTTGATTTGATATCAAGTCTGGGGCTGTCGATGTGAGCGCCCAGGATGTTCATGCCGTCCTTAAGGGGCTTGTCGCCGATGTTGAAAAGCATGATGGACTTGTTCATGTTTACGGCGTAGATCTTGTCGCCTTTTTTAAGCTTCTTGCCGGATTTAACACGGGCTTCCAGTTCAACGTAACCTGCCTTCTCAGCCATGTTAACGATCTCATTAACGCATTCTCTCTCGGTCTTGCAGTCGCTTATAAATTTGATGTAACCTTTGTTAAAGCTGTCACATTCTTTGACCTGTTTCTGGGAATAGGTTTCCCATACATTCTTGTGTTCCATAATTCTTTCCTCTCTTTTTATAATTTGAGCTTAATATCGTGACTCTCAAGTTCCCTGATGATATCGTCGGTAACTGCGGTAACTTCCTCTCTTGTAAGAGTACGCTCCTTGTTGCCGAAGGTAAGGCGAACCGTAAGGGATTCGGTGTTGCCGTCTCTGTATCTGTCGATAACGGAAAGTCCCTTTACAAGTGCGGAGTTGATCTTTGCTACAGCCTCCTTAACGGGAGCAAAGCTTCCGGTTGTAAAAGAAAGGTCAGCGGTCATCTCCGGGAATTTGCCGGGTTCGTCGTAGGCAATTCCTTTGTCCTTGATCTCGCTCAAAAGTTCAATGTCGATCTCGGCAAATACGATTGAAGCCTTCTTGTCGATCTTCTTGCTTACTGTAGGATGAGCGATTCCGATGAAACCGAGTGTTACGCCATCAACAACTATCTCATTGCAGTTCTTGGGATGAACATAGTTGTGAACAGTCTTTGCAGCCTTATATTCGATCTCTTTGTGCTTAATGTCAAGTACAAGTGAATCAAGAATATCGGAAAGATCATAGTAAAGATCTTCAACAGACTTGGTTTTGTCAAAAAGGGTTACGCAAAGAACCTTGTGCTCGTCACAAAGCTTATCTTTGTTAAGACCGCGAACCACACGTCCTACTTCGAATACACCAAAGCTTGCATCGTACTGGAAGTTTGACTTAACCTGTACAAGCTGTGTAGGAACGATGGAGTTTCTGAGAGTCTCAATAAGGGGGCTTGAGGAATTGGAAAGCTTAACGTTTTCTTCCACCTCAATGCCAAGTTCCCTGTACTCATCGTAGTACTGCCAGATATAGGAATGAAGTTCATGAAGGCCGAAGGACTTAACAAGGATGTCCTTAACCTTATCTTCCGTAGTCTTAACCTGAAGGGGTCTGACGGGATACAAAGGAGCCTTGGCGGTATGAATATCGAAGTTATCGTAGCCGTAGATACGGGTGATCTCCTCGATGATATCTGCCTTCATGGTAACGTCCTTGGTAGCTCTGTAAGAAGGCACCTTGACGTCGAAGTTGTCGCCGGATCTTGAAACACCGAATCCGAGACTGATAAGAGTCTTTTCGATGGCATCGGATGAAATGTCGATACCAGTGTACTTGTCAACGAAGGCCTTATCAAACTTGATGGTGCGTTCGGGATATTCAAAAGCTGTTTCCGTGGTAAGTCTTGAAACAACCTGTACACCGCCGTCGATGTTCTTTAAAAGGTATAAGAATCTGCCTACCGCAGGCTCGGTCATCTTGGGATCGAGGCTCTTTTCGTATCTCTGGGACGCATCGGTTCTGTGACCTAAGCGAACTGTTGATTTACGTACGCTTGCTGCGTCAAAGCATGCAGATTCAAGAGTAAGGGTTGTAGTATCCTCAACGATTTCTGAATCAATTCCGCCCATGATACCGGCAATTGCAACGGGTGTGTTGTCATTGCAGATCATAAGGGTGTTCTCGTCACAGGTACGCTCTTCGCCGTCAAGAGTGGTAAACTTGAAGGGCTTGTCAAAGGTCTTAACACGGATCTTCTCAACCTTGCGGGAATCAAATGCGTGCATGGGCTGGCCCATTTCAAGCATAAGATAGTTGGTGAGGTCTGCAAGGAGGTTAATGGCTCTCATGCCGCAGTAATACAAACGTATACGCATGTTTACCGGGGATACGTTGGTATTGATGTTTTCAAATTTGATACATGAATATTTGTAGCAAAGCTTGTTCTCGATCTTAAGATCAACGGCGGGAAGATTGTTGTAAGCCGTAAGATCAGCCTGATCAAGGGGCTTTAAAGGTCTTCCTGCAATGGCTGCAAACTCTCTTGCTATTCCGTAGTGACCCCAGAGGTCGGGACGGTTGGTAAGAGATTTGTTATCAACCTCAAAGATGATGTCGTCGATTGCGTAAAGGTCCTTGATATCGGTTCCGAGAGCCACATCATCGGTAATGTCCATAATACCTGAATGATCATCGCTGATACCGATTTCTTTTTCCGAGCAGCACATACCGTTGCTGGTGTAGCCCGCAAGAGCGCGGGGAGCGATATCGATGTCGCCTATATGAGCGCCAACCTGGGCGAATGCGGTCTTCATGCCGACGCGTACGTTAGGTGCGCCGCAGACAACATCTACGGGGCCCTTACCTGCATCAACCTTGAGCAAATGAAGCTTCTTTGACTCGGGATGCTCATTAACCTCAAGGATCTTGGCAACTACAACACCGCTTAAGTCCTTGCCCTTTTCGAATATCTCATTCTCCACTTCGGCAGTGGACAAAGAAAAACGCTTGATAAGATCCATTTTATCGAGTCCGGACAGATCAACGAAGTCCGAAATCCAGTTCATAGAAAGAAACATGTCTTTTATCTCCTAATCTGATTAAGTATCTTAACGAAAATGGTTTACGCCTGGAACTGTTCCATTGACTTAAGATTTCCGCTGTTAAGGTCACGGATGTCCTTGATTCCGTACTTCATCATTGCAAGTCTTGTAAGACCGCGGCCAAAAGCAAAACCTGTGTACTCTTCGGGATCAATGCCGCCGGCCTTAAGTACTTCGGGGTGGATCATGCCACAGGGGCAAAGCTCAAGCCAACCTGAATGTTTGCAGGAAGGACAGCCCACACCGCCGCAGATAAGGCAGTTGATGTCAAGCTCGAAGCCGGGCTCCACAAAGGGGAAGAATCCGGGACGAAGGCGAACCTTGATGTCCCTCTTGAATACTTCCGAAAGCATTGTCTTCATAAAGAAAATGAGGTTTGAAATGTTAATGTCCTTGCCCACATATACGCCTTCCATCTGGAAGAAGGTGTTCTCGTGGCAGGCATCCGTTGATTCGTTTCTGAAGCAGCGTCCGGGGAAGATAGCCTTGATGGGCTTGCCTTCATTAATGAGGGCGTCGCGATATTTTCTGTAGATCGCATTCTGCGCTGCGGATGTCTGGGTCTTAAGGAGCTGACCGTTCTCAAGATAGTAGGTATCCTGCATATCTCTTGCGGGATGGTCCTTGGGGATGTTTAATGACTCAAAGCACTCATACTCGCTTACGATCTCGGAATAGTCCTCAACGGTAAAGCCCATGGATCTGAAGATCTCTTCGCACTCTCTCTGCACAAGAGTGATGGGGTGATAGGAACCTCTTCTGATCCTGGGAGGCATGGTCATGTCAAACTCAGGCATGGAATCAAGTTCCTTCTTCACTTCGTTTTCGATAAGTTTCTTTTTGGCATCATCGATAAGTGCGGTAAACTCTTCTTTTGCCTTGTTGACCTTCTGACCGAAAGTCTTTCTTTCGTCCTCGGACAGATCCTTTAAGCATTTCAAAAGATCGGTAATACTGCCCTTCTTACCAAGGTAGGAAACGCGAAGTGCTTCGATGTCCGCAACTTCCTTGGCAGCCGTCAGGTCAGTTTTAATCCTTTCTTTTAACTGAGTGAGCATTTCTTCGTTGTTCATAGAAAACCTCTTTTCATTCATCCATATGAAAATATTTATTTATGTTGGCTCCGACAAAAACAAGATACATGCAGGCGTAGAGCCAGAACAGCAATACAATTATGGCCGTCAGGCTTCCGTACATGGAAAACGGATTGAACTTATCAACGTAAAAAGAAAACAGATAAGAAAACCCGGTCCACAAAACGGATGAAAACAGTGCCCCGGGGAGCTGTTCCCTGAAACGGTGTTTCTTGTAGGGCAATAATGAAAAGCACAAAAGAAACAGGATAAAAAGGAACCCGATCGAAAGCAGAGACCTGAAATCAACCAAATGTCCGAAAACATCGGCTAATCTGGGAAAGAGATCGACCAAAACTCCCGTGATGGCATTACCGCCGACCACGATTATGAGTATAAACAACACTCCCACAAGAAAAAGAAGTGTATATATACACGAAACTAATCTTACTAGCAAAGGGTTACGTCTGTCAACATTTTGGTCGATTGCATTGAAACCGTTTATGAGAGCATTGACTCCTTTACCGGCGGACCAGAAGGTTCCGATAACTGACAAAGAAAGAACACCGATTGATCTTCCGTAATAATCGTTGATGAGATTGATAAGGAAATTACCCGTATTTGCGGGGAATTCCAGCTCGATCCATCTGGTGATCATGGATACTTCGATCGGTGTGTAGGGGATTATCGATAAAAGCAGGATCATGGCGGGAACCAGAGAAAGAAAAATAAAAAAGGCGCTGGAGCTTGCGTAAATGCTGACGTTGTCCTCACGCATCTGGCTTCCGAATTTGGTAAAAAACTTTAAGATCTTTTTCATATTTTTAAACTCCAAAAAAGGCAGCCACCGCCGCCTTCTTTGATAAATCCCCCCCGAAATGTCGATTCCTGTCTTTTGACTCCTAGCTATGCTAGGTGGGTGACCACACGTATGCTTCTGCCATCCGCCGAATGCGTTGCGGCCCGACATCCACATACAAATATAGGAATCCCTTTTAAAGTTACTGTAGGTTCAAAAATAACAAGACTCGCCATCCGAGGTTGTATACATTATATACTATACTTCATTAACGGTCAATTATGCATGTCAGCACTCGCTGTAGAGCTGCTCCATATGCTTCTTTGCAATCAGTGCGGTCTTGGGAGTTGTATCCTCCAAAGTAACGTGAATATGAGGTTTGCGGGTCTTAATGAACTTCATGATGTCTGAATAATCCATCATTCCAAGACCGGCTCCGCAGAATTCCAGGTGGTCTCTTGCCCACATGAAGTCCTTGATATGGATCATCATGATATCATCGCCGAGAAGGTCGATGGCTTCCTGACAGATTTCTTTTTGCTGGCGGTAATTCTGAATGTCAAGAAGGTTAACAGGGTCAAAGATAATGCCAAGGTTGGGGCTGTGGATAGCGTCAAGCACTCTCCTTGCGGCCTTGGGATCATAAACAATATGACGAACAACAGGCTCGATAGCGATGATAACGCCCATCTTCTCTGCGTATTCGACTACGGGCTTTAAGTTCTTGATAAATAAAGCAAGTGCCGCGTCGGTCTTACATTCGGGAACGGTCTTGTACTCTGCATTGGGACATCCCGTTTCGGTTCCTACAACGCCGGCTCCAAGCCAGCTTGCGAAACGGATATGAGCCTTGTAGGTTTCCTGAATGCGGGCAAGTTCCGCAGGAATGGGATTTGCAAGGTTCATGTAACAGCCAAGGACTGCGCAATCTACGTCGTTCTTGGCAAAAACATTCTTTATATACATGGCATATCCGGGAGTAAGCGCCGCAGGATCACAGGGATTCTCCGGAAGCATCTTGTACAAAGCAAGATGGCCGCAGCCAAAGCCGTCCTCGTGGACCTTGGCCATGCGCTCCTCGAAAGTGCCTTCTGCAGTGTCATGTAAACGAATACCTAAATTCAAAATCTATACCTCCTGGGATGATTGAAATAATCACATTCAGATTATAACTTATTGAAATTAACTCCGCAATCTGTTATCGTATCATTCGAGCGTTTCGGGGAATCGGGTGAAACTCCCGGACTGGCCCGCAGCCGTGATATGCCGGATCCTCTTTCTTTTGCGTGGATCACTTTAAAACCGGGGTCGTGCCGCAACGGCCAAAGCCATTGAGCTCAAGCTTGAGAAGGCGGTTTTAATGCATAGAGTCGAAATACCCGGCGCTTTGTACCGGCGGATACAATATATTCTGTAAAGATGCGAGCACCGTCATCAGAATAACCGCAGTCAATTAAACTTAAACTAAAGGAGAAAAAAGAATGAAGAATTTTGCTAAAAGAACTCTTCCTCTTATTCTTGTACTTGTGTTATGTGCGGCCATGACCATTATCGCAGGATGCGGAGTGAAAAGATCAGAGGGTGCATATTCAACCCGTATTTACAAGAGCGGAACCATCGGAAAAGGAGCTACCGAGTTTAACCTTCAGATCATCGATGCTTCAAATAACGAAGTTGATTTAAAGGTTAAGACCGACAAGAAGACCGTTGGTGAAGCACTTCTTGAAAACGAAGTTATCGCAGGTGACAACAGCGAATACGGCCTTTACGTTAAATGCGTAAACGGTACTGTAGCCGACTATGATGTAGACCAGACCTACTGGGCATTCTACATTGAAGGCGAATATGCCATGACCGGTGTTGATTCAACCGATATCACTCCCGGTGCAACTTACGCATTAAAAGTTGAGAAATAATGAAACTAACTATTCGCGAGATCGCGACTTTCGGTATGCTGGGGGCATTGATGTATGCCTCCAAGATGCTGATGGAATTCATGCCGAACGTTCATCTTATCGGCGTTTTCATTGTTTCTTTTACACTGGTTTACAGAGCCAAAGCATTGTATCCGATCTACATTTTCGCCTTTCTGACGGGATTGTTTAACGGATTTGGCATGTGGTGGTGGCCATACTTGTATATCTGGCTTCCTTTGTGGGGGGCGACCATGCTTCTTCCAAAAGAAATGCCTGGGTATGTTAAACCCATCGTTTACATGGTGGTTTGTTCACTTCACGGATTCCTTTACGGAACCCTGTACTCGCCTTTTCAGTCGGCGGTTTTCCTACATTTTGATATGCAGAAAACTATTGCCTGGATCATAGCGGGACTCCCCTGGGACTGTGTCCACGGAGTTTCAAATTTCATTCTGGGAGCGCTGATCATACCCATCAGTTCAATACTTAAACTTGTAGAAAAAGACAAGGCCGTTTGAGCCTTGTCTTTTGTTTTTTCAGTCTTCTTTTTCCTGCAGATTCTTAGTTCTTAAAGCTGTGTATGGGTGCCGGGATCCGTCCCGTTCTGTTTACAAAAGCATCACAGGAAAATTGATTAACCGGCATAATGGGCGCATGTCCGAGGAGCCCGCCAAATTCAACGTTCTCTCCCACTCCCTTGCCGCATACCGGGATGAGTCTTACTGCTGTTGTTTTCTGATTGACCATTCCGATGGCCATTTCATCTGCAATGATACCGGAAATGGTGGTAGCCTTGGTGTCTCCGGGAATTGCGATCATATCAAGTCCAACGGAGCAAACACAGGTCATGGCTTCAAGTTTCTCAAGGGTAAGGGCTCCAGCTTCCACTGCGTCGATCATGCCCTGATCTTCACTTACAGGAATAAATGCGCCGCTAAGTCCGCCTACATAGCTTGATGCCATAACGCCACCCTTCTTAACCTGATCGTTAAGGAGTGCAAGAGCTGCCGTGGTACCGGGTGCACCGGCATGCTCAAGCCCGATCTCGCAGAGAATATCCGCAACGGAATCGCCGATTGCAGGAGTAGGTGCCAAAGAAAGATCCACGATTCCAAAAGGAACATTCAAGCGCTTGGATGCTTCTTTTGCAACAAGCTGACCCACGCGGGTTACCTTGAATGCGGTTTTCTTGATAGTCTCACAAAGAACCTCGAAGGACTCGCCTCTGACCTTTGAAAGAGCCGTTTTAACAACACCGGGGCCACTTACGCCAACATTGATGATGGCATCTGCTTCGGTGACGCCGTGAAAAGCTCCTGCCATGAAAGGATTGTCATCGGGAGCATTGCAGAACACAACAAGCTTGGCACATCCGAGGGAATCATTATCCTTGGTAAACTCCGCAGTTTCCTTAATGATCTCTCCCATGAGCCTTACCGCATCCATATTGATACCGGTTCTTGTAGATCCAAGATTTACGGAAGAACAAACAAGTTCGGTCTGTGAAAGAGCCGCCGGGATCGAACGGATCAGAAGTTCATCCGCTCCTGTCATTCCCTTTGATACAAGAGCCGAATAACCGCCGATAAAGTTGATTCCAACCTTGTGAGCGGCTTTATCAAGAGTCTTGGCTATTTCAACAAAATCATCGCTTGTCTTGCAGCATGCGCCTCCTATCAAAGCGATGGGAGTAACGGAAATTCGTTTATTTACTATCGGAATACCGTATTCTTTAGAAATCAGCTCACCTGTGGAAACAAGATTTTCCGCGCGAGTGGTGATCTTATCGTATATCTTGTCGCAGCACTTGGATAGCTCGGAATCTATACAATCAAGTAAACTGATACCCATGGTGATGGTGCGAACGTCAAGATTTTCTTTTTCTATCATTTCATTGGTCTCGCGGACCTCGAACATGTTGATCATAATGATAATCCTCTAAGTTATTCATTGAAACGGGAACCCCCTCGCATGAAAATTCCTTCGGGAATGGCTCGGGGGATTGGCAAATCTTTCTGGCGAAAGATTTACAGACGGTGCATACTGTTAAATATATCTTCCTGCTGGCATTTGATCACTACGCCTATCTCCGCTCCGATCCTGTCAAGCTCGTCGCAGACTGCGGAAAAACCGATCTTTGAATTATTAAGGTCGGTGATCATCATCATGTTAAAATATCCGCTTACGATGGTCTGGGAGATATCAAGGATATTGATATTGTTATCCGCAAAGAACGTACAGACCTTGGCGATAATGCCGACTGTATCTTTACCTACTACCGTTACGATTGTCTTGTTCATGTCTGTTCCTTTCAAAAATAAATTAAAACTCCACGGGAGCTATTGGGCAGTCACGCTTTGCTACTCTTATGGGAAAATCACTGCCTTTATAGGGAGTGTCTCCAGCTTCGATCTCAAGGCGGACAGCTTCGTAGGCAAGCTCCGGGATGTTATTTTCTTTACTTAAATGGCCGAGAATGATTTCTTTTACGCCGTCATGAAGGACTCTTGAAAGCATGCGGCCGCAGTTTTCGTTGGACAGGTGCCCATGGTCGGATAAAATCCTTTGCTTAAGATAATAGGGGTAAGGTCCCACCTGAAGCATGCGTACATCGTGGTTTGATTCCGCCAGGATCACGTTTGAACCTTCCAGGGCATTTATTATATAATCGTTATAAATTCCAAGGTCCGTTATGACCGAAGCCTTTCTATGCTCCGATTCAAGAGTGTAGGCTACGGGCTCTGCCGCATCGTGGGATATCCGCACCGGATTAACAACTATGTCTCCGATTGTAAACTTATGATCGGCCCTGACTATGGTGATGAGGGAATCATCGATCTCACCGCAGGATTTCATGTTCTTTACAGCCGATACTGTACCTTCTGTTGCGTATATGGGAATGCCGTATTTCCTTGCCATTACTCCGATACTCTGAATGTGATCAGAATGCTCGTGTGTTATCAGAAGTCCGCTTATGTCATTTGGTGAAAGATCAAGTGAATTTAAACCTTCGCAGATTCTTTTGCCGCTGATGCCGGCGTCTATAAGTATATGTGTGGTGTCACTGCCCACGTAGATCGAATTGCCGGATGAACCGCTGGCAATCGGACAAAGTCTCATAAATGTCAATCCTTCCAGTATATTTCCAGATTATCGCCGGAAGAAAGAGAATTCATGTACTGGGCAGGCTTACCATTATGGTTGGTAACCACGCTCTTGCCTTCGGGCTTCGAAAGATCAAAATCAATATAATCAAAAACGTCCACAAATACGTAATCGCTCTTGCCTGTAAGGGTCACAGGTTTTCCGTTGACCAGCACGGTCATATTGTGAACCAGGCCGTTTCCGCGACGCTCGGCTACAGTTTCGGCATTAGATTCCGCTGCCGTTTCAGCCTTGACTTCGGAAGTTCCTGTAGCATCGGAAGAAGAATCAGTGCTGTCGGAAGCATCATTAGTACCGACTGTGTCAGAGCTTTCTGCGTTTTCAACAGATTCTGAGGATTCATCGGTAACTTCCTCGGAAGCTTCTGTTTCATCCTCCTCAGCCTCAGCATCGGCAAAACTTATATCCTCGGGGCTTGCAAAAGAAACCGAAAAATTCTCATAGATCTCAGTCTTGTCATTAGCAGGAGCGTTGTTCACAAGAAGCCTTGAATCCTTATCAAGATCCAAAGACTCGATCACATCAGACACTCTGCAGAACTCTGAGATCTCGATATGATCCTCGTCCATTATATCGTAATCGGGAAGTACTCTCTTACCGTTGGCGAGCACGGGTCTTAAGACGTTGACCTTTCTTCCGTCAAAAATGATACGTATGTCTTTTTTGTATTCGGGAAGGTTGGAGATCCGCACTCTTGCGCGAACTCCGGCGGTTGATTCTTTAATGACGATCTTATCATTACATTCAACAAGCCTTCCGATGTCGGCGGGTTCACCGTTTATGGTGATAATTGCAGTCTCACCTATCTCACCCTTGGAAATCTTTGATTTGCCATTGACTGTGTAAGTCAAAGCTTTGCCCCTCTTAGGGAACAGACCGTCATTGGGGAACTCAGCCTGCATGGCAACATCACTTACCGTTACATGTCCGTTATCATAAAGCTTGATCCGCTGTCCGTTAAAGGAAACATAGATCAGGTTGTTGCTGTGTTCGTAATAGTTAAGGCAGATACCGATGGGAGTTACCATGAGGGAAGTCTTCTCTGCGCCTTTCTCAAGGAAATCGATATTTCCCATAACCTCGCCGCCACGAAGGGCAACACGCTCTCTTGCAATCTGGAGCTTATCTGCAAGAAGCGGAGCAAAATCCCTTACCATTCCGCCACCGCCTACGATAAATACGGCGCTAACAGACTTGTCACCGTTAAGTCTCTTAATCTCTGCAGATACTTTATCAGTCATCTCCTCAACCAGAGGATTGATTATCTTGTTAACCTCGTCGGCGCTTATCTTCTGGGTAAGGCCCATGATATCTTCGTATTTGATGGTGTCGCCGTCAAGTGCTTCGCGCTTAATCTTCTCTGCCATTGCAAAGTCCACAAGACATGCCTTGGCGATCTCCTCGGTATAGGCATCACCTGCCATGGGGATCATGCCGTAAGCAATAATACTTCCGTCCTTGGTGATGGAAATATCGCTGGTTCCCGCACCCACATCCACAAGCGCGATGTTAAGCATTCTGAAACGCTCTGGAATGGCAACGGAAATAGCTGCAATAGGCTCCAACGTAAGGTTTGCGACTTCCAGATCCGCAAGCTCTACAGCCTTATAAAGGCCGTCAACAACGTCATCCGGAAGGAATGTAGCGATAAGATCAGCTGAGATCTGACGGGCCTTATGGCCAACCAGATTGCTGATTGGATAAGAATTCAGGCAATATTTGATAACGGAATAACCGACGCAGTAAAACTTAACATCGGATTTCTCCGTACTTAAGAACTCCTTGTAGGCCTTCTCGATACCAAGGCTGCAAAGATTTGAAACATCTTCCTCGTTGACTTCTCTTTCTTCTTCAAAAACCATGTCAACGTGAGTATCAACCGTACGAAGAACACGACCTGCAGCTGCGATGCAGACCTGCTTTAAAGGCTTACCGATGGCTTCCTCGCACTGTCCCTTGACGATCCTGATGGTATTTGCGACCCTGCCGATATCATGGATCTGTCCATCGAGCATGGCTCTTGTTTCGTGTTCCATGGAGCGCTCGCAAAGAACGGTGAACTTGTCGCCCTTCATCTGGCCCACGGTGCCCACAATGCTCCTGGTTCCTATATCAAGTCCGAATACAAGAGAATCGTTCTTACTCATATTCCTTCATCCTTTCAAGTATTTGTGAATAGCTTTCTTCCGGGGTGCCTGAATTATCGATCACGAAATCAGAATGTGCTCTGAAACTTTCTTCTTTGAGCTGGCTTGCAAATATGCCGTCTATCTTAGTATCACTATAGCCCCTGGATGCCTTAAGGCGCTCACGCCTTACAGGTTCCGAAGCGTAAACATACCACATTTCATCAACGAATTCGTTGTATCCGCACTCTATGAGCAAAGCCGCTTCTATAAAAAGAAACCGAATGGCTCCGCGAGTTCTTTCTTCTTCGGCAATTGAAGCAATGCGGTCATATACCGCCGGGTGAATTATGTCGTTGACTGCCTGTCGGAGGCTTTCATCAGCGTAGATCATGGAAGCCATCGTTCTTTTATCTATCTCGCCATCTGACCCAAGAACCTTGTCACCAAGCAGGCGTACAAGGGGTTCAAAACACACCTCGCCCCGAACGCACAGATCCTTAGCAAGGTCATCAGAATATATAATACGACATTGCAGGTGATTCTGTATATAGTTAAGTACCGTAGATTTGCCGGCACCAACTCCGCCGGTAATGCCGATTATACGCATATTACTTTGCATCGAACCAGGAATCTCCCTTGTGAATGTCAATCTCTAACGGCACTGACAAAGAAACTGCATTTTCCATCCTGTCCTTAAGGATCTCCATAACAGCATTTTCCTCACCGATCTTGGCTTCGATAAGGACTTCGTCGTGCACCTGGATGAGGAGCTTTGATTCAAGGCCACGAGCCTTCAGTTCCTCAAATATGCCAATCATGGCTATCTTCATGATGTCGGCAGCGGTTCCCTGAATGGGCGCATTCATTGCTACTCGTTCTCCAAAAGAACGCACATTGAAATTGGAATCCTTAAGCTCCGGTATGGGGCGAAGCCTGTTATACAAGGTGGCGGTAAAGCCGGTTTCTTTGGCTCCCGATACAGTCTTGTCAAGGTAAACCTTAACCGCGGGATAGGTCTTAAAATAATCCTCTATATACCGTTTTGCTTCGGAAACATCGGTACCGATATCCTGAGAAAGCCCGAAAGCGCTGATGCCGTATATAATGCCGAAGTTAACGGCCTTGGCTCTGCGTCTCTCATCGGAGGTGACTTCGTCATAAGGGACATTGAATACCCTGGAAGCCGTGCTCCTGTGAATATCCGCCCTATCCTTAAATGCCTGTATCAGTCCCTCATCCCCTGACATATGGGCCATGAGTCTTAATTCAATCTGTGAATAATCCGCATCAATAAAGGTATAACCTTCCCTCGGAAGAAAGACCTTCCGAAGTTCTCTGCCAAGTTCTGTCCTGATGGGAATATTCTGAAGGTTAGGTTTGTCGGAACTAAGGCGTCCCGTCGCCGTAACCGTCTGATTAAACCTGGCGTGGATCCTGTTATCCTCGGCAATAAAGCCTGAAAGGGCATCCGCATAGGTTGATTTAAGCTTGCTCAAAGTCCTGTATTCAAGGATCTTTGATACTATCTCATGCTCGGAAGCAAGTTTATCCAGCACATCAGCCGCTGTGGAATAACCGGTTTTAGTCTTCTTGCCGCCGGGAAGTCCCAGTTTTTCAAAAAGGATCTCTCCCAACTGTTTGGGAGAATTTATATTAAACTCGCATCCCGCAAGGTTGTAGATATCGGATTCGAGTGCCGTAATACCCTCTTTCAGATGCTCCCCGTATTCCTTCAGTCTTTCTTTTTCAACATAGATGCCTTCCTGCTCCATGGAGTAAAGTACATAGGACAAGGGTAGTTCGATCTTGTAATACAGTTCTTCCATGCCAAGGGACTTTACTTTATCTTTAAGTCCATCAACCAAAAGAAAAGCCTCCTCGGAAGCGCTGACTGCATAATATACGGGATCTTTGGATGTAACCTTGTCTTCCTCGCGAAGCCTCTCACCATAACGCTCCGAAAGAAAAGAAATAGGATAATCACCCTTCACGGGATCAATAAGATACGAAAGGATCTCTATATCCTGAAGGCCCTCTCTGTACTGTCCGACAACGGGGTACAGATCCTTTATCCTGTATGTGGCAATATTAACAGGCTGATTATCGGAGAAATACGTGTCTTTCACATATTCTGCCGTAAACATTCCGTAAAATTCAAGGAAGTAATTACCGGATTTTAAAGAAACAGCAATACCACGATTCTTAACGAGAACTGTGCCCGACAGGGTAGCCTTCTTTACATCCTCAATAATCCTGCAGGATTCGTTAAAATCCGTGATGATCTTATAATCCGTGGTATGGGCAGGTACGGAAAATGCATTTTCCGCAGGCTCCGAGCCCACTGTCCCTGCCTTGGTGATAACGCTCTTAAGTGAGTACTTTAACAGTATCTCTGTGGACCTCTCATTGATAAAAGGACGTATCTTTGCTTTGTCAACCGTAAAATCAATAGGCGCGTTAACTTCGATGGTTGCAAGAGTCCTGCTTAAAAAGGCCTTTTCTTTGTCATTGGTAAGATTGTTCTTTAAAGCTGGCTTAGTGATCTTATCAATGTTATCGTAGATATTCTCAAGGCTGTGATACTCTCCTATCAATGCCTGAGCTGTCTTCTCACCAACCTTGGTGACGCCGGGAATGTTATCGCTTGTGTCACCCTGAAGAGCCTTAACATCAATAAATTCAAGGGGAGTTACCCCGTACTCGGCTTTAACGTCCGCCGCATAGTAATTGTGAATATCGGTTTTGCCCTGGGCAGTCTTAGGGATAGAGATCTTTATCTTATCGCTTGCTATCTGCAGTAAGTCCCTGTCTCCCGAAAGAAGCGTAACTTCAAGGCCTTCAGCCTCCGAATGTTTGGCGATGGTTCCAAGGATATCGTCAGCCTCATAGCCTTCTTTTTCGATCCAGAGAATATCCATAGAGGTAAGGATCTCCCTGATAATGGGAAGCTGCATGCGAAGTTCCTCGGGCATGGGCTTACGGGTACCCTTGTACTCTGCAAACATCTTGTGCCTGAAAGTGGGGGCATGGCAATCAAGAGCAACCGCAAGATAATCCGGCCGCTCGTCATCCATCACCTTAAAAAGAATATTCATGAATCCAAGGATCGCATTGGTATAAACACCATTCTTATCCGACAAAAGAGGCAGTGCATAAAATCCTCGATTAAGAATGGAATAACCGTCCACAAGAAGGATCTTTGACATAATAACTCCCAATCAAAGCAATAATACAAATATTACAAACATAACAAAAGCCAGAGCCAGGATAGATATTCCGAAGGCCACCAGATTTCTGCGCCTTTTTTCTTCTATCCTCAGCTCCGCGTCTTTGATCTCACTTTCAAGTTTGGTGATCAGATTGTATTCACCCGAGGAAACCGCCTCGTCAAATCCCCTGAACACAAGGTACTGAATGGTCAGCTCCTCTTTACAGGCTTTACACTGTTTAACATGATTGATAAAAGCAACCGTATCTTCCAGATTGAGGGTTCTTTTGATAAATCCGGGGATCATGCGGTTGGCTTCCTTGCAATCAAGATCTCCGCTGTACATCAGATTATCTCTACTTTCTCAATGGGGAGATTACGAAGTATCGCAAGCTCTAACTCATTGGATTTAATAGGCTTCGAAAGATAATCGGCAAAGCCTATCTGCCTGTATTCCTCCTCGGCTCCGCTTAAGGCATTGGCGGTAAGTACGATCACCGGGGTGTCAAGATTTAAGCCTTCGGCCTTGATCCGCTTGAAGGTCTCCACACCGTCCGGATCGGGCATGCGGTGATCAAGAAGAATAAGGTCGTATTTCTTTTCGTTACATTTATCGATGGCCTCAAGACCGCCTGTAGCCTTGTCAAGCTTAACCTCTGTCCTTCGAAGAAGTGCTTCCACAACCTTAAGGTTAACAGCAACGTCGTCAACCACCAGGATGTTGGCACTGGGTGCCTTAAAGGTTTCTTTGTACTTATGTTCCGAAACCTCTTCGTGAAGCTTGAACTTGCCGATGGCCGAAAAGCTCATTATCCTCTGAGGAATGCGGATCGTAAAGGAAGAACCGCGCCCTACGGTACTGCTGACTTCGATGGTACCCTTCATAAGCTCGATCAGTTCCTTGGTAATTGAAAGGCCAAGTCCCGTACCCTGGATCGTAGCATTCTGCTCTTCGTTCACGCGTCTGAAGGAATCAAAAAGATACTGAATATCCTCTTCCGCTATACCGATACCCGTATCCTGGATTCGGGCAACCATCCACACATTATCGTCGTCCAGATCCTCGGAATGAAGAGAAACCGTAACACCGCCCATCTTGGTGTATTTGATGGCGTTGGAAATGATATTTGAAAAGATCTGACGAAGCCTGCGCTCATCGCCCTGAAGCAGTGAAGGCATCTTCTCATCGCACTCGATGTTAAAGAAAAGGCTCTTTCCCTCTGCCATCTGTGAAAAGGCGGTGTGGCAGTCCTTTAAAATCTTGTGAGGCGAATATGCCGCATAGATAAGTTCCATCTTTCCGGCTTCGATCTTGGAAAAGTCAAGTATATCGTTGATAAGGCTTAAAAGAATATCGCCGGAGGACTTGATATTCTCCGCATATTCAAGAAGCTGCGTGTCCGTTGTGGAACGAAGGATCATTTCGTTCATGCCAAGTACAGAGTTAAGAGGCGTACGGATCTCGTGAGACATGGACGCAAGGAAGGTACTCTTGGCGATATTGGCATTATCCGCCTTGACTCTTGCTGCCTTGATCTCTTCAAGGTAATAATTCTCCTCGGTGGTATCCTCAAAAAGGAAATAAGAACCGATGGTGTGACCCTTATCGTCCGTAAGTTCGTTGTATTTAACCCTGTAGGTCCTGCTTACGGGGATACCGTCTCTGTACTCTGTCTGTCTGTATTCGGTATGTCCGAATCCCGTTTCAGTCTCGCCCACGTCCTTCATCACGGTGGCTATGGGTTCATTTGAAAAAGAAAACTCTTTCCCTTCCGAGAGAAATCTTTCTTTTGCAAAAGAATTGGCATAGATACAGTTATCGTAAATGTCAAAGAGGATAAGTCCCTCGTTCATGTCGTCGGTAGCACTTACTACCGCCACATTCATGAGGCGCTGAGGCACCAGGAATTTGATACAGTAATAGATAAAGGAGCCTGCCACGCCGTAGAAAATAACGGAGGCGTCAAGAAGAAGCCCAAGCATCATGTAAAAGACATTAAGAACAACAACAAAAACAACGTCCATCAGAATAAGAATATACTTGGTCTGATAGAAGCTGAAGGTCATTACGATCTTAACGATAAGGAATACAAGTGCAAGGAACAAGATTACATAGCACAGGAAGAGATGAACATTGAAAAGAGCCTTGGATTCGGCCTGATAGAACAAAAATCCCGCAGAGTTTTCTTTGGTGTAAATACTGTAACTGTTGCCAAAGACGGGATTAGACAAAAGCAAAAGGGTGTCGGCCAGCATAATGATAGCCACGGGAACCTTGCATTTGGAAAGGAGCTTGGAATGCTCCGTATATTCAAGACAGAAACCGCCCAGATAAAAGATTATCCAGTCGATGGAGCCATAGTACAAGGCATACGCCACGTTGGCAAACATGGCATCAAAAGAGATTGCGATCAGAATATTGGCAACGATCGCAATTACGGAGGAAACCAATGCATATTTAAGCCAGCTGGCAAAAAGCTCAGTCATTTTGCCAAGCGACCTGATAACAAAATACAACTCGATTACAGCCAGTACATCTATGATGATAAATATCGCTTTAGTATACATGCACATGCTCCGAATTTATTATAAGAGATATTATATCATATTTTTTCTGCTATGTCGTATATTAATTTCTCCGATTTATCCCATCCTAGACACGCATCGGTAATGGACTTGCCGTATACGCCCTCTCCTACCTTCTGAGCACCGTCTTCGATGTAACTTTCGACCATGAAACCTTTAAGAAGTTTCCTTATGTCGGTGTTATGTCTTGCGGAATTAAGCACATCCATTATGATACGGGGCTGCTCGAATGGATTTTTGCCGGAATTGGAGTGGTTAACATCTATAACAACTCCGGGATTCTTAAGATCCTTGGAATTGTAGATATCGCAAAGTCTGACAAGATCCTCGTAATGATAATTGGGCTGCGACTGACCGTGTTTGTTGGTCGAGCCCCTGAGAATTGCGTGTGCATGCTCATTACCGGCGGATCTGACTTCCCAACCTCTGTAAATAAAGGTGTGAGGATGCTGCGCCGCAAGTATAGCGTTCATCATTACGGAGTAGTCGCCGCTTGTGGGATTCTTCATACCAACGGGCACATCAATTCCGCTGGCGGTGAGTCTGTGTTCCTGGTCCTCTACGGATCTTGCCCCCACTGCAACATACGCAAGACAGTCGTCAAGGTACTGGTAGTTTTCGGGATAAAGCATCTCATCCGCAGGCGCAAACCCGGTTGCTTCCACCGCCTTCATATGCATGTGGCGGGTTGCGATGATACCCTTAAAAAGATCGGATTTACCCGTAGGATCAGGCTGATGGAGCATTCCCTTG
>JAILHY010000002.1 GCA_024695575.1 Lachnospiraceae bacterium | reverse complement strand
AGATCCTCGTACTTTTTGCCCTGTTCCTTGGCATAGCGCTTGGCAACTGCCTTCTGGTTAAGAGCGTGGAAAACGGAACGTCTGGGAAGCTCCGGAACACCGGATACCCTTGCAACATCGGTAAGCTCGTCTACTACAACGGGATCTACGATGTAAGAAGGAATGCCTAAGCTGTCGCCGATCTCTTTGGCAAGGATACCGCCAAGGTTACTTGCGTGCTGACCCTGCTTACCTACGATGAGGTCGTTAAGAAGGGCGTTAGATACGGGATAGGTACCGCCGGGAATGGGCTTTAACATACCGCCGCGGCCTACGATAAAGCTTAAGGTCTTTAAGTCAAATTTCTTTTTCTCAAGGATATCGAGGATAACTGTCTTACGGAAATCCTTCTGTTCGAAGATGGAGCCGTACTGGGCGATCTCCTCTGTGGTATGACGAAGGGTTTCTTCAAAAAGAAGGTTCTCATCCTCAAAAACACCGATCTTGGTGGATGTGGAACCGGGATTGATGATTAAACTGATATAGGACATTTGTGATTCCCCCTTATTTCAAGCTGTCTGCAACAACTGCAGCAAGTGCGATGGAGTTAAGCTTAACTTCCATGGTATCGGAACGGGAAGTAAGAATAACGGGAGCCTTGGTTCCGGTAAGGATGTTACCGTTCTTGCAGTCGATCATGTGAACCATGGTCTTGTATACAAGGTTTCCTGCGTGAATGTCGGGGAATACGAGAATGTTGGCATCTCCGGCAACCTTGCGGCCAAGTGCGCCTTTTTCTTCTGCTGCTTCTCTGTAAAGAGCGATATCCATGGAAAGAGGTCCTTCAACCACACAGTCCTTGATCTCGCCCGCATCCTGCATCTTGGAAAGCTCTGCTGCTTCAACCGTGCAGGGCATCTTCTCGTTAACGGTCTCAAGTGCCGCAAGTACAGCAACCTTGTTATCCGTAATACCGCAGGACTTGGCTACGTCTACGGTATATTCGATCATGCACTTCTTATCCTCAAGGGTGGGATAAGGAATGAAAGCAACGTCTGTAAGGAAAAGAAGTCTGTCGATGCCGGGGATCTCAAATACGCAGACATGGGAAAGAGGCTTGCCGGTACGGAGGCCCACTTCTTTGTCCAGAACGCTCTTTAAGAACTTACCGGTAGGAAGAAGTCCCTTCATGTACATATCTGCCTCGCCGTCGTGAACCAGCTTAACTGCGGCAAGAGCGGCCTCAAAGTTGTCCTTCTTGTCGATGATCCTGGTGTCTGACAGGTCAAAGCCTATCTCTGCTGCGATGGCGCGGATCTTATCCTCGTCACCGGTGAGGATCGCGTTTGCGATCTTCTTTTCTTTTGCTGCCTTAACAGCCTCAAGGACAGGTGCGTCCTCGGCGCAGGCTACCGCAACTGTCTTGGTGGGTACAGCGGTAACCTTGCTGATGATGTCGTTGAACATAATGCTCATGATGTTTCATAGCTCCTTTTAAGGTTATTGTTTCATAGTGAAGATGTCACTTAGTTTTCTATATTCTTAAGTTGATCTGCGGTGCGCTGCATCTCGTCCACAATCTTCTGAACTTCGGAAACCGTACGACGGTTATCCTCAGTTGTGGTGCAGGTCGTGGTGGTATGGGCGCTGACTTCCTCGGTTACAGCGGAGATTGTCTGAATACTCTCAACGATCTCTGAGTTAGCCTTTGCAAGTTTGGTTACAATATTTGAAAGTTCGCCGGAATCTGTACGGATCCTGCGGGCGGCTTCAACGATCTTGTCAAAAGAAGCAGAAGTAACTTCCGCACTTTCATTCTGGCTCCTGTTGCTTTCTACGAGAGATGTAACCGCATCGGCAACCTTGTTCATTTCGCCCGAAATACCTGCGATAAGGTCGCTGATATTGCCTGTTGCACTCTGTGTCTGTCCCGCAAGATTGGAAATTTCGGTAGCTACAACCGCAAATCCGCGGCCTGCTTCACCGGCACGGGCAGCCTCTATACTTGCGTTGAGAGCAAGAAGGCTCGTCTGGGAAGCTACGTTCTTGATCAGCTGAACGATACTCTCCATCTGTTCGGTCGATCCCTTAAGGCCTTCAACTTCCTTGATAACACTGTTTCCGGATTCTGCCGATATCCTGACCTGGTCCATAAGTTTCTTTATGTTGTCGCGGCCCTCGTGGATCGCGTCAACGGTATCAGAAACATTGGTGCCGATGCTTTCGGATGTCTTCTGAACGTTGTCGATCTGTGTCTGGATCTCCTCCGTCTTAACGAGCTGATTCTGCACTGAGTTGGCGGATTCTGTGGTGCCGCTTGTAACGTCCTGCATAGCTGAAAGAGTCTCATCACTTGAATCTGCAAGGATCACCATCTTTTCAGACACTTCGGAAACGTCCTCGATAAGGGCATTGGAGATCTCCATGATAGCACCGAGCATCTGCTGTGTCCTGGCACCGGATTCATTGATCTCTTTGACTCTGGCGTTGTTGATATCCATGATGGTCTTGTTGATGACCCCGGAAAAAACAGATGTTACGACCATGATGAGAACTTCGATCTCAAACTCTGCCACAGCTTCGCCTTCCCAGCCACGTCCGGAAGCAAATTTAATGGCATGGATCAGGGTGATCACCGAAACTCCGACGCCAACCAGCGCTGAAAACTTGGAATCAAGGAACAATGATACTATCAATACTCCGGGGATAGCATACACAAATACCATGATCGTATTGGTGGTAAGCAAGCAGACAGCGATGAAAAACAATCCGTAGCCACATCCCATCACATGCTTGATAAGACCTGTTTCCGGATTATTCTTAAATAATACCCAGCATGCGATCATGGGTACCAGATCGGTTATGATTATGGGCATAAACAATCCCATACCGGCTTCACCTTTAAGCAACTGTACAACATAGGCAAGCGCGATGATACTGGTAAGTACGGTAAATAGAATGAGCGCTGTTTTGTTTAAACGTTCTTCGTTTGAAACTGTTCTTTCCATAAAAGAAAATCTCCTTTCGGGTAACCACGATAATATGCCGTAGTACAAAGTTAATTATACCACATCGAAATAAACGGCAAAGAAAAATATCCCGGACAGAATCAACTCAAAATGTAAAAATGTCATCCCGACCGACCGAAGGGAGTGGAGAGATCTTTTTAAGATCTTTCAACTCCGCTTCGCTCCGCTCAAGATGACATTAATTGTTTTATCCTGATCTCTTACTTATTAGCGATCTCAGCTTTTAATTTAGCAGTAAGCTCGGGAACTATCTTGTTAAGATCTCCTACGATACCGTAATCGGCCACGTCAAAGATAGGTGCATCTTCATCCTTGTTGATCGCAATGATGATATCGGATTCTTCCATACCTGCCACGTGCTGGATCGCACCTGAGATACCGATCGCAAAATAAACGTTGGGGCGAACGGTCTTACCGGTCTGACCAACCTGCAGATCCTTGGGCTTCCAGCCCGAATCTACAACCGCACGGGAACAGGAAACGGTACCGCCGATAACCTTGGCAAGGTCTTCAAGGATCTTGAAGTTCTCTGCGGAACCCACTCCGCGTCCGCCGGATACAAGGATCTTAGCATCCATGATATCTGCAACGTCCTTGGCAGCCTTGACAACTTCCTTGATGGTAACATATCTGTTGTTGGGCTTGAAGCCGGGATTGAATTCTACGATCTCAGCCTTGGCACCCTTCTTGGGCTCAATCTTCTGCATAACGCCGGGACGAACCGTAGCCATCTGAGGACGGTTGTTGGGGCAGGCGATGGTAGCAATGGTGTTACCGCCAAATGCGGGACGTGTCATGAGCAGCTGATTGTGCTTCTGCTCGTTCTCCTTACCGGGAATGGGGTTAAGAGGAAAGTCACCGATCTCAAGCATGG
>JAILHY010000001.1 GCA_024695575.1 Lachnospiraceae bacterium | reverse complement strand
ACTCCTTGGGAGTACAATGTTCTTTCTCCCGACGGACAGGATCAGGTACAGGATAATTACTTAAACTACATCCAGCAGGTGGTAAACGACGAGATCACGGCATCTGAGGCAGCAAAGAAGACCTATGAGGACGCTAAGGCGATCTTTAAGTAAGAAGTAACGAAAGTTCATACATCCCACCCGCCTGTCGGGTGGGATTTTTAAAGGGGGCAATGAGACCTTGGAAAAGAAGAGAATTGAAGCAAAAAGAAAGAAACTGAGCATCTACGATGACAATGTGGTAGGTTACGTATTTGCGGCGCCCTTCATCTTCGGATTTGTGTGCTTTTCGCTCATACCGATCTGCATGTCTTTGGGATATTCTTTTACGGACTATTCCCTTGGAAGCAAAAAAGCGGTATTTGTGGGGCTTGAAAACTTCTTGAGACTGTTTAAGGATGAAGTGTTTACAAAGTCTATACTTAAGACCCTTCAGTACGTGCTCATCTCAGTGCCGGTAAAGCTTTCTTTTGCCCTGCTTGTGGCTTTTGTCCTCACAAGAAAGAGTAAACTGGTAACTCTATACAGGTCTCTTTACTACGTGCCGTCTCTTGTGGGCGGATCGGTGGCAGTAGCTTTGGTCTGGAAACAGCTTTTCGCAAGAAAGGGCCTTTTTAACTCGGTACTCGGTAATCTGGGCTTTTCAAAGATCAACTGGTTCGGAGACGAAAAACTGGCTATCTACCCGCTGATCCTTATGGCGGCATGGCAGTTTGGCTCCTCGATGATCATATTTGCAGCAGGGTTAAAAGAAATACCTTCAACTTACTACGAAGCGGCCGAAATAGACGGAGCAAACGGATTCCAGCGTTTTGTAAAGATCACGTTGCCCTGCCTTTCCCCCATTATTCTTTATAACCTTGTAATGCAGACCATAGCGGCCTTCATGACCTTCACCCAGGCATTTGTCATAACGGGAGGCGGACCAAACAACGGAACAATGCTTTATGCGCTCAACGTTTATAACCAGGCGTTCAGATACAACCACATGGGATACGCCTGCGCCATGAGTTGGGTAATGCTGGTAGTCATGAGCATCATCACGCTGCTTATATTCAGAAGTTCGAAGTTCTGGGTATTTAATGCCGCAGATTCGTAGGGAGAAGGATATGAAGACCAAAAAGATATTCAGAAAAACCTTATATCATGTTCTTGTACTTGGCTTCGGATTCATTATGATCTATCCCGTATTATGGATGGTAAGCGGTTCGATCAAGGATAATGCGGAGATCTTGAGGGGAACCTTAAGCCTGATACCGGACGGCGCCAAGTGGGACAATTACGCAAGAGGCTGGAGAGGTTTTGGCGGAACGGGATTTGACGTTTTCTTCAGAAACTCCCTGTTCATCACGTCCATTGCCACTTTCGGAACAGTGCTTTCTTCTTCCCTTGTGGCTTACGCGCTTTCAAGGATCAGGTTCAGGGGCAGGGGCTTATGGTTTACCTGTATGCTTGCGACCATGATGCTCCCCGGTCAGGTCATCATGATCCCCCAGTATCTCATATATTACAGGCTTCATCTGGTGCCCGGGTATGTGCCGCTTATACTTCCTTACTTTTGCGGACAGGCCTTCTTTATCTATCAGATGATGCAGTTTATGCAGGGTATACCAAGGGAGCTCGACGAAGCTGCCAAGATCGACGGATGCAGCAAATACGGGATCTATGCAAGGATCATACTTCCTTTGTTAAAGCCTGCCATAGTGACCACCATAATCATCCAGTTTTACTGGAAATGGGACGATTATATGGGCCCCCTTCTTTATCTCTCAAGGCCCCAGTCCTATACGGCTTCCATAGCCATCAAGTTATTTGCCGATTCTGCATCAGTAACGGATTACGGCGCTATGTTTGCAATGTCCACACTCTCGCTGATCCCGGTATTTCTGATCTTTCTTTTCTTTAACAAATACCTGGTGGAAGGTATCGGAACCAGCGGACTGAAGGGATGACAAGTCTAATGACTCATACAAAAGTAGTTTTTCAGACGGATGATCCGCTTGTACAGAAGCTTTCGGATTCCGCTGAGCAAAAGTGCATAGGTAATATCAGGGATTTTGCAGGTTACAAGGTGCTGATCGAGGGCGGCGGCTACGAGAAGGTCTGGATAGAGACTCAGCCCATGGGCGGTGCCATGTACGCAAAAAGAAACCTTGAGGTTGCCCTTAACAATCAGAAGATCTTTATGGATCATCAACGCGCTGACGGAAGACTTCCGGGGAGCATCGAATACAGCGATGGCAGGCTGATACCGCAGTTTGATAAGTTTCAGGGTTTCTGCTTTCCCGATCCTGCCTTGGATGTATGGTATCTGACGGGCAAAGATCCTGAGTTTCTTGAAAGACTTTATGAGGTTTTGATCAAATACGACGATTACCTTTGGGCAGTAAGGGATTCTGACGGTGACGGATGCTTAGAGTCATGGGGTAAGTACGACACCGGTGAAGACAATGCAGAACGTTACGCAGACGCTCCAAACGCCTGGGACAAAGAAACTCCACCTGAGGGATTTAAAGTAGTGCCAATGGCTTCCATGGATTTTATGAGTTTTTCCGTAAACGCCAGGGAAACCCTTTCTGCCATCGCAATGCTTTTGGGAAAAGAAGAACTTTCAAGCAAGCATAAAGAAGATGCGATTAAGGTAAGAAACAGGATAAAAGAATACCTTTGGGACGAAAACAGGGGCGCGTTCTTTGACAGGGACAAGGATCACAAGATGATGCCTTCTCTTATCCATAACAATCTCCGGATGATGTACTGGAAGAGTATGGGCGACAAAGAAGCCGAAAGATTTGTTAAGGAGCATCTCATAAACCCCAGGGAATTCTGGACAAAGATGCCGCTTCCTTCCGTTTCCGTAATAGATCCTCTGTTTAGAAATGAGCGGATAAACAACTGGAGCGGACAGCCTGAGGCGCTTACCTACCAGAGGGCGATAAGGGCTTTGGAAAATTATGGATATTATTCCCTGATACCCGTTCTTGGAAACAGCCTTTTCCGTGCAATAGGCGAAGAATGCGTGTTTGTACAGCAGTATGATCCTTTCACCGGAAAGCCTTCTTCGGAAGGGACTACAGGGCCTCAGGATGCCTACGGACCTGCGCTTCTGTCCGTACTTGAGTATGTATCAAGAATGTTCGGAGTTGACAGGGTAAGAGATAAGCTCATTTGGGGAAGCGTGACCGGTGCAGACTCAAAGTATGAACAATACTTCGGGGAAGATGTTTATACTGCAGAATCAGTGGGAAACAAAGCTTTCTTTAAGATAAACGGCCGGGAGATCTGGTCGGGTAAACGGGGAGTAAGGCTGGAAACAGACTTTACAGGAAAGGTTTTAAGCAAGTATGACATGCAATATTCTTGATCACGGGGCGGTTCCTGACGGAAAGACCCTTTGTACGCAGGCTATTCAGAAGGCTATCGACGAAACGGCAAAAAAAGGCGGAAGAGTTCTTATTCCTGCGGGAACCTTTCTTTCCGGGTCATTAAGGTTAAGATCCGGGATCGACCTTCATCTTGAAAGGGGTGCAGTCCTAAGATGCAGCCTGAATGAAGAGGATATGATAGATTTTTCCGGGGAATTTGAGGACGATAATAAGGATACGGGCTGGGAAGGCGGCTGCTTTCTTTATGCAAGGCACGAGCGTAACATCACCATATCCGGAACGGGTATGATCGATGGGCAGGGAAGGGAAGTGTTCTTTGACGATGATCCCGAGGACGGGCCTCACGAAGGGCCGCTGGCAGTCATGGGATTCAGGCCCAGGCTTTCGCTCTTAGAGGATGTGGAAGATCTGGTCATTAAGGATGTGACCTTTTATGATGCGGCGTTTTGGACCCTGCACCTGGCAGGATGCAGAAATGTCAGGATCGAAAACATCGTGATCGACAACAATAAACGGGGCGTAAACTCAGACGGTATCGACCCCGACTCCTGTAAGAATGTGATGATCAGAGGCTGCAGGATCAAGGCGGGAGATGATTGCATAGTACTTAAATCCACTGCTCCAATGCACGAAAAGTATGGGGATTGTAAGGATATCATAATCAGTGACTGCATTCTTTCCACAAACTGTACAGCTCTTAAGATAGGGACTGAAACCTGGGGTGACATCCACGATGTGATGATCTCAAACTGCATTGTGAGAGACTGTATCAGAGGATTCGGAATCTGGTCAAGGGACGGCGGTGAGATCTACAATATCCATGTAAGTCATGTTACCGGAAACACCAGGAACTTTGCGGATTGTGCAAAAAGAAAGACAGGAATCTGCACCTGGTGGGGTGAAGGCGAGCCGATCTTTCTTTCTTCTGCCAAGAGAGAGGGAGTGGACAGGATCCCAGGTAAGGTCCATGACATCCGGGTCGATCACATGCATATGCGATCGGAGGCTCCAATTGTGATAGCGGGGGGCGAGAAATCCCGTATCAGAGACGTGTACGTTGAGTCTTCCGTATTCGACATGGAAAAAGAGGGCTGGCACAGGATAGTGGATACTTCCGCAGAAAACCCTGAATTCAGCCTGGGAGTCGGCTTCTCGGATCTTTGGACAGGGTATCTTGATGAAAGACCTTCGGTCAACGGGCGAAAAGAAGTATTGATCCCACCTGTATACATAAAGAATGCGGATAATATAAGCTTTTCATAACTAAATCTTCTCTATGGAAAAAGAAAAAGGGCTTCGCGTGGTATTGCGGAGTCCTTTTTTCTGCTTTATCATTTTTCTTCTTTTACATCATACTTGTCCCCGTGTCTTGTAACCGTAACCTCTACTGCCTTGTTTCCTTTCATGTCGGGGATGAAGATGGAAACCGGTTTTCCGTCTTCTATCTCATAATACTTAAGCTCGTAATTCTTGTCATATTCGTAATCGGGACGATTATCTATTGTTCCGAGAGCGATCACGCTGTTTTCACGCACATATAACGGAATGTGAAGGTAATCGCAAGGCTCTTCATACCAGCGGCCTCCTTCTTTTTTCTCGCCGGTAAAGAAATCAGTCCATGTGCCGGTGGGAAGGTAATATTCTGCCACAGACCTGTCGTTGAAAATGGGAGCTACCAGCAGGGAGTCACCAAGCATATACTGTTTGTCCAAAGTCCTGCAGTTCCTATCTTCGGGGAATTCCATGATCATGGGTCTCATGCAGGGAATACCGAGGGTGTGGGCCTGTACAGCAGTCATATAAAGGTAAGGCATCAACCGGGCCTTTAATCTGGTGAAGGTTCTGACAACGTCTACAGCTTCTTCATCGTAGGCCCAGGGCACACGATAAGACGAACTTCCGTGAAGTCTGGAATGTGAACTTAAAAGTCCGAAGGCCGCCCAGCGCTTGTATACATCGGGAGTGGAGGTTGCTTCAAAGCCGCCGATATCGTGACTCCAGAAACCAAAGCCGGAAAGCATGAGGGAAAGTCCGCCGCGAAGACTCTGTTCCATGGACTCGTAATCGCTGAAGCAGTCGCCGCCCCAGTGAACAGGGAATTTTTGTCCGCCTACGGTAGCGGATCTTGCAAACAAAACCGCATCTCCAACACCGCGTTTGTGTTCTAACAGCTCATATACACATTTATTGTAGAGGTAGGTGTAATAGTTGTGCATCTTCTGAGGATCAGAGCCGTCGAAGTAAACTACGTCAGTAGGTATTCTTTCGCCAAAGTCTGTCTTAAAGCAATCGACACCCATGTCAAGAAGTACTTCAAGCCTGTCCTGGAACCATTTGTAGGCCTTTGGATTGGTAAAGTCTACAAGAGCCATTCCGGACTGCCACATATCCCACTGCCATACATCGCCGTTGGGACGCTTTACAAGAAAACCATTTTCCATACCTTCCTTGAAAAGAGGCGACTCCTGGCCGATGTAAGAGTTGATCCATACGCAGATGTTAAGGCCTTTGTCGTGGATTCGCTTTAACATGCCTTTGGGATCGGGGAACACTCTGTCGTCCCAGATAAAGGAAGACCAGTGGAATTCTTTCATCCAGAAGCAGTCAAAGTGGAATACTCTTAAAGGTATCCCGCGATCAAGCATCCCGTCAATAAATGACATAACTGTCGCTTCGTCGTAATCGGTGGTAAAAGAAGTGGAAAGCCATAGTCCGAAGGTCCAGGGTGCGGGAAGAGCGGGCTTTCCGGTGAGATCAGTGTAGCGCATAACGGTTTCTTTTACAGTGGGGCCGTTAATGAGGAAGTAGTCAAGTTCATTACCTTCCACAGAAAAAGCCACGCGTGTCACAATTTCCGAACCCACTTCAAAGGATACCCGTTCCGGATGGTTCATAAGAACGCCGTAGCCCTTGCTTGATACGTAGAAAGGAATATTCTTGTAGGAGATCTGGGTGCTGGTACCGCCGTCTTCGTTCCAGATCTCAACGTTCTGTCCGTTCTTTACAAAGGGAGTGAAGCGTTCCCCAAGACCGTAGATGCTCTCGCCTACGGAAATACCGAGACCCTGGGTCATAAAGGTGTCGGCAGTATCGCCGGCGGCATCGTAGTAATATCCGTGCCAGTTTCGCTTAACACAGGCAAGATCACCGGTGGTGCTCTTTGTAAGGAACTCGCCCCCGCGTTTGTAGGTCATGGAGAAGGGTTTCTTAGTAAGTATCAGAGTCAGAGTGCCCGAAGTACACTCGAACCTGTCATCGAATTCCTTAATATCAAGAACGGACTTATCGGGAAGATTTAGGTCAAAATCAGGTCCCTTGTGGCTTACTCCAAGGTGGTGTTTGGTTTTTACCCTGATGATCTCGGGGGCGGGACTCGATACTTCTATCGTAAGGTTGATCCCTTCGAGAACGCAGCCTCTGTTGGCGATAAATGTGGTAGGTGCGCAAAAAGAAAGCACATTGTCTTTAATTTCATGATAGTAGATCTCCTTTGGTGAGAAGATCTCGGTTCCTTTTTCTTTTACCCAGTGACCGTTATGAAATCTCATAAACAAACCTCCTAATTAAGACCGATGAGTTTCAGAAGCCAGGTCTTGCAAAGCTCTATCCACTGGGCGGCTTCAGGCTCAAATTCAGTTGCATACTTGGACATGGTGAGGTGATTGGCAAGAGAAAGACCGTGCTGTCCGTTGGGGAAGACATGAAGTTCGAAGGGAACTCCTGCTTTTCTCATGGAATCTGCCATAAGAAGGGAGTTTTCAAGAGGAACGCAGTTGTCCTCAAAGGTGTGCCAGATAAAGGCGGGAACGGTTTTCTCGGAAACTCGATTTTCTATGGAAACGTAGGAAAGTTTTTCTTTGTCATCCTTGTCGGGACCAAGTAAAGCGTCAAAAGAATCTCTGTGGGCAAACTCTCCCGAGGTGATGACGGGATATGAAAGGATCATGGCTGCAGGTCTTAATTCATCCTCGGAAACATGGAAATAATCGGTAACTTCGGGTCTATAGTATCCGGTACCGAAGGATGCAACAAGATGTGCGCCGGCAGAAAATCCGCAGACAACTATCTTGTCGGGATCGATATTGAATTCAGCCGCATTATCTTTAAGGAACTTAAAGGAAAAAGCAAGTTCTCTCAAAGCGGTGGGATAAACCGCGGGAGCTACGCTGTAATAAAGGATTGCCGCATTGTATCCGATGGAAAGAAACTGTGTGGCGATGGAATCAGCTTCTCGTTCAGATTTGAAACGATAGCCTCCGCCTGGAGCGATAATGACTATTGGTCTTTTCTCAATGAGAAGCTCCGGTGAATTTTCGTAAAGATATACATTCATGTGGGCACCGTCAACGGTTCCGTTAACGGAAACTTTTACCGACAGGGTTTTCATGGCCTGTCCTCCTTTTTCTTTTTCTGTTAATGCGGTTGACTTAAACTGCAAACATCCATAGAATTATAACATAAGACCCGAGATATTTAAACGAGAAAGGAAGAACATGAACTATATAGTTCTCGACCTGGAATGGAACCAGTCATGCAGGCAGGAAGAGTATAACCCCAAGGTTCCGTTTGAAATAATAGAGATAGGCGCGGTGAAGCTTAACGAAGACATGGTCATGATCGATGAGTTTTCCGCCCTGGTGAAGCCCAGTATCTACAAGACCATGCACTACATGACGGGTAAGCTTGTCCACTTAAAGATGCAGGAGCTAAAGAACGAGCAGCCTTTTGAGGAGGTCATGGCGAAGTTTGAGGACTGGTGTTCCGGAGAGCCTGTCATGTTCTGTACCTGGGGCCCGGCCGATCTTCTGGAATTACAAAGAAACATGAATTATTACGATCTGCCTCCTTTTGCAGACGGACCCATTGCATTTTATGATGTTCAGAAACTTTACGCAATTGCTCACGGAAACAGAAAAGAAAGACTGGGACTGGAAACCGCTGTTGACCGCATGGGGATAAAGAAAGACATTCCTTTTCACAGAGCTTTCAGCGATGCCTATTATACTGCGGAGATCCTCATCAGATTAAAGGATCCCAAGCTGCTTGATTACATTTCCTACGATACCTACAATATTCCAATCGATAAGGAACACGAGGTCCACAGGATCTTTCAGGATTACGACAAGCATATAACCAGGGGCTTTACGACCAAAGAAGCCATGCTCGCCGACCGTGAGGTAAGGAACACGGGATGTTATCTTTGCGGCAGGCGTTCAAGCAGGGAAGTTAAGCTTTTTAATCCCACGGGAAGATTCTTTTTGGCAGTATCCCGTTGTGACAAGCACGGATTTATCAAGACTAAGATCCGCATCCGAAAGGCGGACAACGGGTTGTATTATGCTATCAAGACCCAGAAACAGATCACGGCGTCGGAAGCAAACGCCATAAAGAAGCGTTTCAACAAGGCCAAAGAGGCTGAGTCCTGATAGAATTGCTGATCAAGTTCTACAAATTGACCTTGAAAAAACTGTGCAATGTGCTACAATTCTAACCTAGGAGTTGTGGCACATTTTTAATTAGAAGAAAGAGGACATCATGGAATCGTATCTTATATTCAAGGATTTGGCAATCATCGTTATTTTTGCGAAGTTTTTCGGCATCATGGCCCGTAAGCTCAAGGCTCCCCAGGTAGTGGGTGAGATTATAGCGGGACTTCTGATCGGTCCAAGCGTTCTGGGACTTGTGGATCAGAGTACATTCTTAAGTCAGATGGCGGAGATCGGCGTTATTCTTCTTATGTTTTCAGCCGGACTTGAAACCAACTTACACGACCTTATCAAAACAGGAGCCAAAGCAACCCTTATAGCCTGCGCTGGCGTATTTGTACCCCTTGTGGGCGGTTTCTTCCTTTACAGAGGATTTTACGGTCCTGCGGGAGTGGGAACACAGGAATTCTATGCAGCTTTGTTTGTAGGTGTAATCCTTACGGCAACTTCAGTCAGCATCACGGTTCAGGCCTTAAGAGAGATGGGCAAGTTAAAGGGTTACGTTGGAACCACCATTCTTTCTGCGGCCATAATCGATGATGTTATCGGTATTATCGTGCTTACAGTCGTTATCGGACTTAAGGACGGCGGCGCCGATGTTACCGCGGTTGCAGGCAAGACAGCGTTGTTCTTTGTATTTTCCATCGGTGTCGGATTTATTATTTATCAGATATTTAAGGCAATCGATTCCCGTTACCCTCATACCCGCCGTATTCCCATCATGGGACTGGCGCTTTGCCTTGCCATGGCATACATTTCCGAGAAGTACTTCGGAATTGCGGACATTACCGGTGCCTATGTGGCAGGTATCATTCTTTGTAACGTTCGAGACAGTGAGTATATCGCCGAGAAGATGGACATCAATTCCTACATGCTCTTTGGTCCCATTTTCTTTGCTTCCATCGGACTTAAGACAGATATTACGGAAGTGAATATGTCAATCATCTGGTTCTCACTTGCTTTTGTGGCTGTGGGACTTATCTGCAAGATCGTAGGCTGCGGACTCATGGCCAAGGCCTGCAGATTCACCTGGGCAGATTCCATGAAGATCGGTGTCGGTATGATGACTCGAGGCGAGGTAGCCCTTATCACATCACAGAAGGGTCTGTCGGTAGGATTGCTCACTCCCGTGTACTTTACGGCAGTAATCTTACTTATTATCGTATCCTCCATCACCACACCCATCATATTGAAGATCCTTTATTCCAAGACCGCCACCGCCGAAGGGCCGGCGTCTTCTTTGGAGAAAGGAACAGCGTAGTTTTAAGATTTAGAAATTGAGGTATTCATGGCAAAAGAAACAGCAAATCAAGATTTTACCACGGGTTCCATTCCCGTTAAGATGGTCAGGTTCATGCTCCCCATCCTGGGAGCTTTAATCCTGCAGGCAATGTATTCCGCAGTTGACCTTATGATCGTCGGACATTTCGGCACCACCGCCGGAATATCCGGAATCGCCACCGGCAGTAACGTAATGAATCTTTTCACCTTCTTTACAGCCAATCTTTCAGTGGGCGTAACCGTCTTACTCGGAAGGTATCTGGGTGAACACAGAGAAGACAAGATCGGACGTCTCATCGGCGGTTCGGTACTGTTTTTTGCAGGACTTTCCATTTTATTTTCCGTGATAATGTTTGTGTTCGCGCGTCCCATTGCGATGCTCATGCAGGCGCCCGAGGAAGCGGTTGAGCTTACGATCCAGTACATCAGGATCTGTGCGGTAGGCTTTATATTTGTAGTGTTCTATAACTTTATAAGCTCAATTATGCGAGGCCTCGGAAACTCCAAGCTTCCCCTTATTTTCGTAGGCATCGCCTGTGTGGTCAATATCGTTGGTGACCTCATCCTTGTAGCAGGATTTAAGATGAATGTTCAGGGTGCGGCCATTGCAACCATTTTCGCTCAGGCCGTGAGCGTCATCCTTTCCGTAATCATTATCATGCGGCAGAATCTTCCCTTTAAGATCACTCGCAAGGATTTCTGTATAAATAAGCAGATCGGTCTTTTCTTTATGATCGGTCTTCCCCTTGGTTTCCAGGAAATACTGACAAACGGTACTTTCCTTGCACTTTGTGCCTTTGTCAATCACATGGGACTTGATTGTTCCTCGGGATACGGCGTTGCCCAGAAAGTTCAGGCCTTCGTCATGCTGATCCCCGTTGCCATCATGCAGTCCCTGGCTTCCTTTGTGGCTCAGAACGTGGGCGCCAACAAAGAAGACCGCGGTCTTTCCGCACTTCGCTGGAGCATGGGTATAGGCGTGCTGGTGGGACTCTTCGTATCGGTGGCGATCTTCTTCAGAGGCGACCTTGTAGCCGCTATATTCTCCGATGATGAAGCGGTTATCCTCCGGGCAGCAGAATTCATGAAGGGCTTTGCTCCCGAAGCGTTCCTTACAAGCGTTCTTTTCAGCTTCATGGGTTACTTTAACGCCCATTCCAAGTCACTGTTTGTTATGATCATGGGTATTTCACAGTCATTGCTTGTGCGCCTGCCCATGTCCTATTACATGAGTATGAGACCCAATGCCAACCTTATCGGAGTCGGTATCGCGGCTCCCACGGCAACCGTATTCGGAATCCTCATGGGACTTGTTTATTATCTGTATCTCAGGAAAAAGAAAGTGATCGTGATCAATAAGGAGGTATGACATGCCCGGACCACAGGACATTTTGAAGATTATGGCCATGAAGAACCAGTTTGAAGGAAATCATCCGAAGATGGTTTCTTTCTTCAAGGATATGGCCACAAAGGGAGTAAAAGAAGGAACGGTTATCGAGATCACGGTAACTGATCCCGACGGTAATCCAACCACCGCAAGCATGAAAGTTCAGGCTTCGGATGTAGAGATGATTGAACAGCTTAAGAACTTAAGATAATTTTTTGTTTTACGGAAAATTAGTTTCTCAGAAATCGGAGGAAGGCTTAGTGAGCAAAGAACAGAAGATAGTCGAGCAGAAATGTCCGCAGTGCGGATCGCCCATGTATTTTGATCCTCAGAAGAAAAGGATCGTTTGTGATCATTGTAAATACAGCGAGGATATTTTTGCCAATGATGTGACAGAGGTCGGATTTGAAGGATTTGATTTCAAATCTCTTAACAAACAGGCGACAGATGATTCGGCAGAGAATCTTCCCATATACATTTGCCAGTCCTGCGGGGCGGAAGTCATAGCGCCCCCCGAGCAGGTAGCGCTTACTTGTCCGTACTGTCGCAATAATATCGTTCTTTCCGATAAGATATCCGGAAAGATGAGGCCGGAAGGGATAATACCATTCAAGGTCTCTTCAGAGGAACTCCCCGCGGCTATGACCGAGTACTATAAGAACAAAAAGCTTCTTCCAAAAGATTTCTTTTCCGCAAGCCGTATGGAAAAGATCACCGGTGTTTACGTGCCTTTCTGGATTTTTTCCGGAGAACTGAGGGGAAGTTTAAGATACAATGCCACCAAGACAAATTCACATCGAAGCGGAGATTATGTAGTTACCAACACGGATCATTACAGACTTGTGAGGGATGTGTCGGTTTCTTTTGCCGATCTTCCCGTAGATGCAAGCGGAAAGATCGATGATGCGCTGATGGATTCCTTGGAGCCTTTTGACATGAAAGAGGAAGTTCCTTTTGACATCAGGTATCTTGCCGGCTTTACTGCAGACCGGTTCGATCAGGGATCCGTTGAGATCGCTCCGAGAGCCATTAAACGAATGAAGGCTACAGCGGAAAAAGAAGCTCAGAGCAACGCCGTCATTGGATATGCAACTTCAAAACAGACAGGCGGAGAGCTTAAGGCCAATGTCAAGGCAAGATATATTCTTTTGCCTGTATATACCTTTGATATCAGTCACAGGGGAGAGGCCTATCATTTTGCGGTGAACGGGCAGACAGGCAAGGTTATGGGCAATCTTCCGATAGACAAAGGGGTTAAGGCAGCTTATTTCTATAAACGGGCAGGGATCGTTGCAGGTATCATGATGGCATGGTCCATAGTCAAATACTTTATCTGGAGGTAAGAATATGTTTAAAAAGAAAATATTTACTTTAGTTCTTACCCTTGCGATAGGGTTGACGATAGCGGATCTATCGGGAATTGCCGTATATGCCGAGGAAAGTACGGCGGACACTGCTGCTAAGCCCGACTGGTATCCTGCTGATCCCAAGAACTTTACGTTCTTTCATGATGAAAATGCACCCCGCGTGGTGGATGATGCGGATATCTTTACGGATGCCGAAGAAATCGCAATGGAAGAGCGCATAACGGAACTCAGAAACGAGCTTAAAAAGGACATTGTGGTGTTTACTGACAAGTCTTCTTACGGGCTTGACAGATCGGTTTACTGCGCAGACTTCTATGATTTTAACGGTTATGGGTACGGAAGTGAGAGGGAAGGATATTGTCTTTTCATCTGCATGGAAGAAGGAAACCGCGGTTTCTGGACCTGTTCTACGGGCACGGAATCAAGATCCATTCACACAGAGCGTGTAGCCAACGCATTGGATGACGTGCTTTATGAGTATATGAAAGATGCAAAATACGGAGAAGGCGCTCTTGACTGGATCGAGAACATAGGAACTCTTTACCATAAAGGATCTCCTTTTGCTCCCGACTGGTATCCGGAGCGGGGAACAGAACTTAAACTTCATCATGACCCGAATGTACTGAGAGTATTTCAGGATTATGACATCCTGTCAGATGAGGAGTTAGATGAATTAAGCGACCGGGTTTATGCTATTTCTTCAAAATACGACACAGATATACTGATCTATATCGCGTACTGTCCCGCAGGTTTATCAAGAGATGAGTATATCGATACATTCTACAAGTATTGGGGCTATGGTTTCGGCAATGATTACAGGGGCGTGGTACTTGCCATATTTCCTCTGGAAGATTATTCGCAGTTTGATGTTTATACCTATGGTGCAAGTGACGAGATATTCGGTAATACAGGATATACACGGCTTTGTGACCATCTGTCCGACGAATTCAATGACGCACATGATTACGAAGGAGCGGTAAGATTTCTTAAAGATCTGGAACATGCCCTTAAGACCGGACGTGTAGCAAGGACGATGGGTTCCTGGGGCGGAAGTCTGATATGGGCTTTGGTCGTTGGTGCTTTTATCGGATGGATATTTGTTTCATCTGCAGCATCCAAGATGAAACCTGTTCACCCGGAAGAAAACGCAAATATGTACATGCTCAAGGATTCCGTGAGGATCGATCGAATCGCTGATAATTACGTAGGTACCACTACCTCTAAGAAATACGAT
Source organism: Lachnospiraceae bacterium (assembly GCA_024695575.1). GTDB lineage: Bacteria > Bacillota > Clostridia > Lachnospirales > Lachnospiraceae > UBA1258. The sequence goes on along the minus strand of JAILHY010000001.1, from coordinate 27,146 downwards.
CCCATACAACGAAGCAGCTCATCTTCATCGGGAGGATCCTCTTATCGAAGCTCCTATTCGGGGTCTTCGGGATCATCTCATACGGGTTCCGGACGCAGTTTTTAGAAATAACAGTTTCTTACACACCCCCTCTTTTGGTTTTTAAAAGAGGGGATTTTTATGCCTATCATTTTGCACAAAGAAAAAACGGTTTCCGTAAATTATATGTGTAAAAGGTAAAAAATCTGCTTGGTGAAGTAAAATTTTTCCATTCACTATGCTCAAAAGTTCTTCTATACTCACATCAGAAAGTGACAAAACTTTCAAACCAGTGGGGGTAGCCCATATATGCTATTAGGAGGACAGATTATGAAAATCAAACGTTTGGCAGCAGTGCTGCTGGCAGGAGTTATGACTCTTGCTATGGTTGGTTGTGGCGAGACGAAGACATCCACACCTGCTTCTACCGCTAGTAAGACCGAAACCAAGACAGAAACAAAGGCTGAAAGCAACTCAACCGAGGCTACAAGCTCCGATGAAAAGGTTAAGCTCACAATGTGGTGCATAGCTACGGAAGCCGACAGTAACCATGATTCCTATGTCAAAGCAATCGAAGAGATGAAGACTCTTTATCCCAACGTTGAACTTGAATGGGAAGCAATCGAAAACGAAACATACAAGACCAAGATCGCAGCTGCTATGGCAGCTAACGAAGTACCCGATATCTTCTTCACATGGGCATGCGCATACCTCGGAGATTTCGTAAACCAGGGTAAGGTTTACTGCCTCGACGATACTCTTAAGCCTTTCGTTGACAGCGGCGAACTTCCTGAGAACATGCTTGGTAACACCACATATGACGGAAAGCACTACGGCGTTCCTACAACCATGAACATCGTTGCTCTTTTCGCTAACATGGATCTCCTTGCTCAGGCAGGTTGGGATAAGGTTCCCGAGAACTACGACGAACTCGTAAAGTGCTGTGATGATCTTGTTGCTAAGGGAATCATTCCTTTCGGATGTGCAGGTGGTGAGACCTGGTGTGTAACCGAGTATCTTGAGCCCATCATCCAGAAGAGCATCGGTTCTGCTACTCTTAACGATATGTTCCTTGGAAGAGCTTCCTACGACAACGCTGACGTTGCTAAGGCTGTAGATCTTTTCCAGAGCTGGATCGACAAGGGTTACTTCGATCCCGCAGGCGCTTCTCTTCCCAACGACGATGTTAAGGCTAATTTCATCAACGGAAGAACAGCTTTCTATCAGAACGGTACCTGGAACTGTGCAGACTTCTCCAAGGCTGAAGGCGGCTTTGGTGACAAGGTTAAAGTTACTGAGTTCCCTGTAATCGATTCTTCCAAGTCTAAGCTTGGACAGCTCATCGGTGGACCTTCCGATACTCTTGCAGTATCTGCTTCTTCACCCAATGCTGAGCTCGCTGCTAAGTACGCAGCAGACCTTGGCAGACTTATCTGCCACTATGGTTACCTTGATGGTTGCGGACTTCCCGCATGGACACCTTACGGTGACACAAGCTCCATCAATCCTCTTACCCAGGCTGTAGCAGAGATCTGTGCTAAGGCAGATTCTTACGTTCTCTTCGGTGATACCGCTATGAGCGCAGTTGAGAAGCAGCCTTACCTTGATGCAGTTGCTAAGGTTTATGGTAAGGACCTTGACGGACAGGGCTTCATCAACGAGTTAAAGGGTGCTATCAGATAACAACCGTCTGATCGGTTAACTTATGAAGTATTTACGGCCTTTCCCGTGTCTCCCCTATGGGATGGGAAAGGCCGTTTTTTTGAGAGTATTCTCATCCGGAAGGAAATGTCATGCATAGAAAACATCAAAACGTTACAGTATTTCTATTTCTGCTCCCGGCCCTCTTGCTTTTTGTAGGTGTGCTTGTTTACCCCATAGTCGCATCAGTTCATCACAGCCTCTACGAGTACAGAAGCTTTAATGATCCGGGACAGTTCGTTGGATTACAAAACTACATCGATCTGTTTAATTCGCAGTACGATTTTGGAACAGCGGTGCGAAATGCGCTGATCCTTGCTGCACTGTCAGTCTTTATCCAGCTTCCCCTTTCTTTGGGACTTGCTTTGATGCTTGGTAAAGGAATTAAAGGCGAACGCTTCTATCTCTCAGTGTATTTTATGCCCGTTCTTATTTCTGCGGTTGTTATCGGTATGCTGTGGGAGAAAATATATAATCCCATTTACGGCCTTATTACCAAGGCTTTTGAATACTTCCACTGGACAGGACTTCCCCCGGAAGGACTTTTGGGAAACAAGAAAACGGCATTGCTGGCCGTATTCATTCCTACCATCTGGCAGTACGTGGGATATCACATGTTGCTTATGTATGCGGGTGTTAAGGGTGTTTCAACGGAATTACGTGAAGCAGCCATGCTTGACGGAGCTACAGACGGACAGGTTAACCGTTATATCGTCATCCCCATCATTAAGCCTATCCTGAAAGTAAGTATCATTTTTGCAATAACCGGATCCCTTAAGTCATACGACCTTATCAAGGTATTTGCCAAGGACGCATATAACTGCTCCTACAAGGTTCCGAGTTTACTGCTCGTACGGTACGCTTTTAACAATTCGGGAGGTATAGCTAGTGCCATCGCCGTGATCATGATCATCATGTGCTTCGCTTTTGCTATCCTCATAAACTGGTTATTTAAGGAGAGAGATCCGTATGGCAAAAAATGAGTCTTTCAATCCTGAAATGTATAGTGTACAGAAAACGAATAAGTTTGTTAAAGTTCTGATCTACATCGGTCTTATACTTTGGCTCCTTATCGACTTGTTCCCTCTTTACTACCTGTTTACTTTTTCACTGAAAAGCTCCCTTGAGATCACGGGAAGCAACGTTATCGGTCTTCCCAAGGAATGGCTCTGGAGCAACTACACAAGAGTTTTCGGAATGGGAAAGAAAACGGGTGAGCCGCCGGCAAGACATTTCTTTGCAAACGGCGGACTTGAAAAGTGCTTTACCAACAGTGTTATCATCGCCGTGGCAACCATAGTGATCTCACTGCTTGCTGCACTTATGGCTACTTACGCCATTACCCGTATCGTATGGAAAGGCCGTAAGACATTAAACAGCATTTTCATGCTCGGTATCACAATCCCCATGCACGTTGCCCTTTATCCGATCTACTCGGCATGCAGCAACATGGGAATGTTAAGAAGTTACAGCGCTTTGATAATCCCTTACGCAGCATTTTCGCTATCCATGGCAATCATGGTATGTACGGGATTTATGAACGATATTCCAAAGGAATTGGACGAATCCGCTTGTATAGACGGCTGCGGTCTCTGGGGTACTTTCTTCCACATTACAGTGCCTCTTATGCGTCCCGCACTTGCTACAATGGGTATCTACATCTTCCTTCAGTGCTGGAATGAGTTCATGTTTGCCAGCGTATTCGGAGATGAAGCGCACTATACTCTGCCCGTATTTGTATCAAACCTTAAGGGCAGCAATATTACCGACTGGGGTCTCGTTGGTGCGGGTCTTGTGCTTGCAACCTTCCCCATGCTTGTGACTTACGTGTTCATGAGCCGTAAGATCCAGGAAAGTTTCATGGTCGGTGCCGTAAAAGGATAATCAATTTTCCTCTTTTTTTCATATTTCCTTCGAATGTGGGGACGTGCTAGTCACGTTCCCATATTTGTATTTAAGGAAAAAGAATGGTAAAATAACAATACGGGGTATAGAGCGGTATGAGGAAAACATCGGAAACTAAGGCACCGAAAATTGACGGAATGAAATCTCTTGTTACGGGACTGAGGCTGATCATGGGTCTCATTGTCGTTGTAATGGCGGTTTCTTTTTTTATTGCTGTATTGTATCTGGTCAGGCAGGAAAGACTTAAGACCATCAACAACGAAGCTGAGAGAACCTTAAACGCTCTGGAAGACGGCATAAGCGGAGAGATCGAGAAATACAAGGAACTATCCAGACTCATGATGATCGACGAGGATCTGGTGGAGTACCTTAAGGCGGATGCAAGCGATGTGGATGCGGTCTTACGAAACAAAGCAAGATACAGTATACTTGCCACACTCAATATAACCACCATGGTGGATTCGGTTTTTGCTTTTCGAAATGACGGGCTTTATATCAACACAAGCCGCGATATATATGACTTAAATCTTGCCAGGATGGAAGATCCGGAGTGGCTTGAAGACATCAGTGAACGAATGGGTGGCGCGGCATATTCCATCAACGGAAACGGCGCTATAATCAAAAGAAACGGAACGCCCCTTGTGAGTATCGGGCGAACGATATATGACATTCAGTCCCAGGAAAAGTTAGGAACCATGTTCCTTAATATCCTCGATACGAGCATTGCAAGAAAGATCGACGTTATCGGCGGAAAGAACCTTATTGCCATATCGGAAGACGGGCTCTTTCTTTCGGGAAACAGGGACTTACAGCAATACTTAAATCCTTCGGAATATACGGAGGAGATCAAGCACGAGATGATCCGCGGCAGAGTATCCAAGCTTATGATCTCAGCCTGCAGGGTCAAGAATACGCCAATTATAATCGCCTACGCTTCGGAGATCGGTACCGAATTTGTAATGTTCGAGGCGGTTAAGGTACTGACGGCCATCATATTTACATTTCTTTTTATCCTGATACTTGCGGGTACCTATCTTACAAAGAATGTTACAACGCCTATCACAGAGCTTACCAAGGCAATGCACCATAATAAAGAAACAGGGCGCCTGGAGCAGATCGATATAGCCATTCCTGATAACGAGATCGGTCTTTTGAAGGATTCCTACAACGGAATGGTTGAGAGGGTCAACTCCCTCTTTTCAAAGCTCCTTGAGAACGAGCAGACCATCAGGCGAGCCGAAATGCGAGTGCTTCACGAACAGATAAAGCCCCATTTTCTTTATAATTCACTGGAAACCATCGGTTATCTTGCGATGGATGCGGGGGCAGATAACGTTCATTCGGCGCTTGAGACTTTGGGCAGTTTCTATCGAAACTTCTTAAGCAAGGGCGACAGAGAGATTCCTTTCGAAAGAGAGATCAATATCGTTAAAGATTATCTTTCTCTTCAGAAACTTCGATACGGCGATATCATTGAAGATGAGTATGATATCGAGGAGGAAACGAAATCCTTCATAATTCCTAAGCTTATCTTACAGCCAATCGTTGAAAACAGTATCTACCACGGAATCAGGCTTACGGGTGAAAAAGGAACCATTACCATAAAGAGCAGAATTATAGTCGATGATCTGCATATCTGGGTCAGAGATACCGGTGTCGGAATGACGGAGGAGCAGATTGAAAAAGTAATGGCCGGGGACACCGGAGAAGAGCTTGAACCGGGCGGAGTTCCTTCCGAAAGCTTCGGTTTGTGGGGAACCGTTGAGAGGATCAGGTATTTCTGCGGAAAGCGGGATGTAGTAAGGATCAGAAGTGAAGTTGGGGAATATACGGAGATAGAATTCATAATTCCAAGACGGGAGTAGGGTATGGGTGACAGATATAAGGTTATGATAATTGACGACGAACAGTCGGCGCGAAATCTCCTTAAAGGGCTAATTAACTGGGACAGCCTTAACATGGAATTTGTGGGAGAGGCTGCAAGCGGAATCGAGGCCATCAACGTAATAGATGATATGAGGCCCGATATCGTTTTTGTGGATATTTCAATGCCTTTCATGAACGGCATAGAGTTTACGGAAACCGCATCGGAGCGCTATCCCGGGCTTATCTTTATTATCATGACGGCCATCGATCAGTTCGAATATGCAAGGAAATGCGTAAGCCTTCCGGTTTTTGAGTATATGCTCAAGCCCATGGTCAGAGCCGAGATCAACGAGGTTCTGGAGAAAGCAAAGAACAAGCTTGAAAAAGAAGGCGAAAGAGTGGATTACGACCGTGGAGAGGCCGAAACGGATTCTTCCGAAGAAAACTCCATGGACAGGATCAAGAATTACATAGAGAACAACTATAAGGATTCAAAGCTTAACCTTGCTTTCATAGCAGGGGAGTTTGGATTCAGTGCAAGCTATTTGTCAAGGCGCTTCAAGCAGGAAACGGGTAAGAACTTTGTAGAATATCTGACAGAGTGCCGAATGGAGCATGCCATAAGTTTAGCCAGCAAGGGAACCAAGATGTTCATAACTTCCTCAGAGGTAGGGATTCCCGATCCCAATTATTTCGGTCGATGCTTTAAGAAATACGCCGGAATGAGCTATTCTGACTACATACAGAACGCAAACAAAGCAAATTAGGGGGACGATTATGGAATTTAAGTGTGAAAACAACAGGGTCACTTTTATAAGAGAAGGCGAAATAGGCGAGATAAGCGCCGTCCATGAGGGTTGTATAAGGTTCAGAGCCACGGCTTCTTCTACGCTTCCCGATGAAAACTGGACCATGGAGCCAAAGAAAATGCCTGCGGGAACCTGGACTGACGGTAAGAGCGTGTGGCTTTCAACAGGTAACTTAAAGGTTCGAATGGATGATAACGGAAAACTCACTTTCTTTGACGGAGAACGGGAAATCCTCAGGGAACAGCCTGAGCAGACCTTCGGATATTCCTTTAGAAATTATCGCAGCATCGGAAGCAATCTCTGGAAAGCCCGTGTTACCTTTGAGCCCAAGGAGGATGAGGAATTCTTCGGTCTCGGACATGAGCGCATGAACGTATACAGCAAGAAAGGCTGTACCGTTGACCTTCATCACCTTAATACCAAGGCAAGCGTTCCTTTTGTATATTCCTCTCTCGGATACGGATTTCTCTGGAATCTTCCTTCAACGGGAACTGTTGAGCTTGGAATGAACAGAACAAGATGGAAGAGTGACTGCACTAAGGGTATAGATTTCGTAGTCATGCTCGGTAAGCCTGCGGAGGTTTCCTCTAAGCTTTCCGATCTTACGGGACACGCGCCCAAGATGCCCGAATGGGGTATGGGATTCTGGCAGTGCAGGTTAAGGTACGAGACTCAGGACGAAGTCTTGAGAGTAGCAAGAAAGTATAAAGAACTTGGAATACCGGTTTCTGCCATTATAGTTGACTATTTCCACTGGACCGAGCAGGGGGATTACAAGTTTGATCCCAAGTATTGGCCCGATCCCAAGGCCATGGCGGATGAACTCCACAGCATGGGCATCAAGCTCATAGTCAGCATGTGGCCCACCATCAACGAGCACAGCGAGAATTATCGCTATATGCTTGAGCACAACATGCTTTTGCGTACCGCTTCAGGCTGTAATCGCGTGTTTGAATTCTACGGCCCTCAGGCTGAGATCGACCCTACCAATCCAGAGACCCGTAAGTATGTATTCAGCAAGCTAAAAGAAAACTATATCGATAACGGTGTAGACGGACTCTGGTTTGACGAAGCTGAGCCCGAGATCCATCCGGAGCATTTCGATAACCTTATAATGTATGCGGGGCGTGGCGACGAAGTTGCCCTTATCTACCCTTATTATTACGCTAAGCTTGCTTACGACGGCTTAAAGGAAATGGGCAGAGAAGATATAATCACCCTTACAAGAGCAGCCTACACAGGAGCGCAGAGATTTGGTGCTCTTGTCTGGTCCGGAGATGTTCTTTCAACCTTTGAAAGTCTGGAAGAGCAGGTTAAGTCGGGTCTTAACATGGCCATGTGCGGAATCCCCTGGTGGAATACGGATATCGGCGGATTCTATGGCGGAAATATCGAAACAGACTACTTTAAGGAGCTTATTGTTCGCTGGTTCCAGTACGGACTGTTCAGCCCGGTTATGCGACTTCACGGATCCCGCGACGGTCACGACAGAACGAGAGACATTAAGGAGCCCACAGGCGGTGACAACGAGCTTTGGAGCTTTGGAGAAGAAAACTTTGCGATTCTTTCAAAGATCGTTAAACTCCGTTATCGCCTGATCCCTTATATCAGCAAATACATGGACATCGCTTCGGCGAAGGGCTATCCCGTTATGCGTCCCATGTTCTTTAACTATCCCGAGGATAAGGAATGCTACAAGACCGGCGATCAGTATATGTTTGGAGACGACATTCTTTTTGCTCCGATCGTTAAAAAAGGACAGACAAACCGCAAAGTCTATCTGCCCGATGGGGAGTGGATCCTTACTAAAGATGGAAAAGAATATGCAGGCGGCACCTACGTTGATGTCCATGCCGAGATCAGCGAATTTATCGCATTCGTAAAGAAAGGTGCTGAAGTCTTGGAGGTCTTTAAGGACTGAGTCTTAGCAAATTAGAACTGGCCTTCCGTATGCTCTATGGAAAGAACAGCATTTACACCCGCGGTTCCTCGTAATTCGTTTATGAGGTCCGCGGTTTCTTTTACCTTAACAAGAAACAGGACGTCAGTGGATTCGCCCATGTAGTTTTCAGATTGTATTTTGACATTCCTGTCATATTTCTTAACGATCTCGGTTACTGCTTCTTTGTCAAAAGAACCGCGAACGTGAATAAGGCGGGCTTTGCTTCCCGTGAACACATTAAGGAAAAGAACCAGGATTATAGCGATCACAAGGCTCATTCCGACAGCTACGACAGGGAGTCCCGCGCCGACTACGATACCTACGCTAATGGACCAGAAGGTAAACACAAGGTCCAGAGGGTTCTTAACAGCTGTCCTGAAACGCACGATTGAAAGGGCACCCACCATACCGAGAGAAACAACGATACTTGTCTGGATCGTAAGGATGATGCCGGTTGTAATGATTCCAAGGACTATAAGGGACACGCTGAAGGCCTTGGAATAAAATCCTCTGCTTGTTACCAGGCGGTAGACAAGGTATATAAACAGTCCAAGTAAGGCCGAAACCGCCATGAGAAAGAAGATCTCTTTCACAGAGAAATTATTGTTGGTGAAATTTTCCAGAACTGATTTCTTGATTATTTCTTTGATACTCATGCTTTATTCTCCCATGTTGCTGAATTCATCTATGTGGCTGCTGTAGTAATCTGCCAGAATCTGCACCGAGTCCTCGTCGATATGATCTATGTCAACGCCAAGCTCGGCCAAAGAGTTCTTTATCATAAGGGAGGTGTAGATCCAGTTGACTTCGTATTCTTTGTCCTCGAATATGGGAGTTCCCTCGCGAAGAAGCTCCCCTGTGGCCTTATCATACCAGCCGTTAAAGAAGGCCCACCAGCTTGCGCATTCGGGTAATTCGCTGATTGACTCTCCATCCTTTACATATTCGGTTTTGATGATATTTCCCTCAAAATCTATAAAAGAAACAAGATGATCACTGTTGTTTCCAAGTATCTTATTGTCAATGACCTCAAGCCTTTTCTCGGTTCTGATTATGAAATCATCGATGGCTCTGTCATCGCCTGTGCTCCAGCGAATCGAATTTGCTTCGTAGGAACTGCTGATAGAACGGTATATATTGTACACATCGGATGACAGGTTATATCTGACGTAGGGTACGATCTTCTCTGTAAACTCCTCCTGAATACGGGATTTAACAGAAGGATTGTTAAGGAGCTGATCCCGAAGATACAGATCTCCGACTCTGTCCGTGTTCCATATATCAAATCTGCCGGTGGCGGTAAGATCGTAATCCCATGCAGGCCCTGCTACGAGGCGACCGCCTGCGGAAGAACTTTCTTTGTAAAAGAAACAGCTGTCGTAGGATGAATCCACGTTCTGGAAAATATTTTCCAGAAGGTACTTGTCGATCCAGGACCGGATATCAAGGTAATCCTCAAGCTTAGCCCCCGTTTCCGGGTTTACACCCTTTGGATCCGCCGCGGTGTGCTCAAGCTCGGAAAAGAAATCCTTAAGGTAAGTAATCTCAGATTCTGTCACATCCTTGGGTGAAACGATCTCCAGACAATAACCGGATTCTGTTTTTATGACTGGTTTATCTTTCACACGTTCGGGACTTAGGAACTTTAAAAGATATCCTCCCGTCAGGTCGGTTTCATCAGCTTCCTTAATATCGATTAAATCTGTTCCGTTCTTTACTTTTTCGGTTAAATAGTAGTTCCCGCGATATTCGCCGTTTATATAAAGATCTGTAAACTCGCCACGGGGTGCCTTTATGGAAGTATAGTTATTGGCATAGTTAAATACTACGGCATTTCGTATCAGGGTCTTATCAAAGTAATCCGCAAGGAGAAGCCATTCTTTTCCTTGATGTCATCGATGAGCCCGGTTTTCTTTTTAAACCTTACTTCATAGGATTTCTTGGGCGGCACAAAAGAAGATGTGCCTCTGGGCGCGATATATTCAAGCTTTCCGGAGAAAATGATGTTTCCAACCGCATCAACTACTTTGGCACTGGCATTGTGAGGACGCTTCAATGCTGAATCGATGGTATCAACGGAATCTTCCGAGTCTATAAATACTGAAAAGACATTTCCGGAAGACATTACATCGATGTTACCAAGACCGGTGTTATCAAGAATATCGCCAACCTCGGAAACAGTGTATCGTTTTCCGCTTGCAATCCCCGGGAGATTAAGCACTTCGGCATATTCCGTATTGGATGGAAGAAACAAAACGGCCCCGGAACCGGTTTGAGTAACCTTTACGTCCGCTGTAGCGTTACCGCAGTAAACTCTAACGACAATATCCTCTGCCGTGGTGGCAGTTTCGTATTTGGCGGAACTTTTATTTACAAGTATCCTGTCGCTTAGAATGATGAACAGGATAACAAAAGCTATGGCGATCACAAAGAGGATGCTGTATACCTTCTTAGCCATTCTTTATATTACTCCTTGCATATACGTACTTCGAAAAGGCCGTCTGTTCGTTGAGGGAATGCCTGCAAATTATATTTCGTATGCCATGAGGGATAAGGTCATCGTACTTTATCTCAAGGACAACGCTGTTATCAAAAAGAACAGGGCTGATCATGGCGTCTTTATTAAGGAAATCCTCAGTTCTTGCGGAGGAAGATACGTTATGATCGAAAGTGATCCTTACATTTCCCGAAGGGTAAACATAGGGGATCCTCAGGTAATCAACGATTACGGCGGGCCTAAGGAACTTAAGCATGTGCTCTGCGCACATTTCCTGCAAAACTACCTGCTTATCTTCGAAAGGAACAAAGAAATTTCCCTTCATCAGTTCATTACACTGGTCCAAAGAAATAAGGCAGGAATCCTTGTGCTTTAAACCAATTTCGGTTTCTTTTCTCTCAAGGGTGATCCTATCGGAGTCACAGTTATACACGCGGATCCTGTATTTGTGCCTTAAATTGACACCGGCAAGGTTCTCACTGAGGTACTGATCGTCCAAAGTATCAAAATAAAGGCTTCGAACTCTGTAGCTACCTTCGCACCCTGCGTGTGTGTCGGGCTCGCATATGGAAGAAACCGCCTCCCGCATCAACGCCGCATCGACGGGATTCAGTATATATTTACATTCATGCCTGAATCGCTTCGACATTTTTCATCATTCTTTCTTCGTATTCATTGCCGGGCATAGGTTTGGCGTAATAGTAACCCTGGATCATATCGCAGCCCTGGGCGGCAAGGAATTCAACCTGATCTTTAACTTCGACACCTTCCGCAACGGTGCGCATGTTAAGGTTCTTAGCAAGACGGATCGCTTCGGAGACAACGATCTCACCGCGCTTATCGTCAGTTTCGCCCCGGAAGAATTCCGCATCCAGCTTAAGGACATCCAGTGGCATGTCTTTTAAGGAATTAAGGGAAGAATAACCGCTTCCGAAGTCATCCATGGACACGGCAAATCCGCATTCCTTAAGGCGCTTTATTGTATCGACCATGGCTTTTTTGTCGTCAAAGAAAGCACTCTCCGTAAGCTCGATCTCGATGAGCTCATGAGGACAGCCTTCTTTGTCCACTGCATCTTTTATCTGTTCCGCTAGATTTGGCTCAATAAAGTGAGCACGGGAAATGTTGACGGAAACGGGAACACACTTAAAGCCCGCATCCAGCCAGCGTTTCTGATCCCTTGCTACATGGCTTAACATATAATGATCGATCTTAGTGATAAATCCGCTCTTTTCAAATAAGGGAATGAACTGCCCGGGACCCTTGAGGCCGTACTCGGGAGAGTTCCAGCGGATAAGCGCCTCGGCACCTGTAAGCTTATCATTGCTGGGATCGTACTTAGGCTGATAGAATACGACAAATTCCTCGTTTTCAAGGGCTTTGGCCTGGGAGAGACGGACGGTATCGTTCCATTTCTGCTCGGAAACAAGCTTCTCGTCAAAGAAAGCGATACCGGAATTATCGCTGTTCATGAGAGTGGCGCGGGCAGTGCAGGCATCGTTGTATTCAGCCTCGATATCCATATTCTTACGGCTTCGAAGCCTTCCCTTACTGTCGGTAGTAGCGGGCAGGAGCTTGATACCGATATGGAAATCGATGATATTGCCGGGCACGGCTTTTAAGAGCCTAGAAAGAAGCCCGTCCACGCGAGTATTGAATTCGTCGGGATCCGTGTATCTTATGAGCGCGACAAAATCGGAAGAAGCGTAGTGAGCGTAAAACTCGTGATATTTGCTGGTGCTGTGTTTGAGTATATCGTCTACTGCCACAAGGAGTTTCTCACCGTCGGTAACGGAGTGGCACATACAGTAATTCCTGTAATTTACAAGGTCTATGTCAAGTATGGCGAAATTAAATCTGTCATGGCCTCTGAAGCGAAGGTAGTTACTGCTTTTGATAAGGAACCACATCCAGTTATGACCCTTACTTGCATCATCCGTAAGGAAAAATGTCGTCATACGACGCTGATTTCCTATGGAAGAAAGAATGTTGATAATAAGCATCACGATAATTACAAGCATCGTGATGGCAACACCTGAGAGAAGAGCAATGGCAAAACGAAGCTCATCCTTGGTTATCCCAAGACTTTGAAGGACCAGTTCTTCCGATTCTCCGGCACTTTCAAGAGCGTCTATGACATAAGGAAGCCCCTTATAGCCAGGCCCGATTCTGTTACTTAAAAGAAAATCAAGTCCGATGACGATTCCGGAAGCAACAAGCGCCAGAAGTATGAGCATTATTATGAAAATAATGATCCCTCCGGAAAAACTCCGCCTCCTTAATTTCCTGAAACGCTGTTCCTTTCTAAAGACTGCTCTGCTTCGTTCTTTCTTACTGTCGCTCATTAGAATATCCTCATTATCAAGCACAAACGTCGGGTTCCTGTTTCAATCAGAGTTTAAACAATGTATCCAAAAGACCGCGGCCAAGGGAAGCTCCCACATTACCGCCAAGAGTCTTACCAAATTTGCCTCCGACGGAACTTCCGATGGTCTTTCCTATTTCGCGTCCAATGGTTCCGCTTGCGGTCTTGGCAACAGACTTTGAAGCTTTGGCAAGAGCAGAAGGCTGCTTCTTTTTCTTTTCCTGCTCCTCAAGCTGCTTCTTCATCTTTTCAGTGAGGGTCATAGCCTCTTCTTCGCTCTTGGCATTCTCCGTAGGTTTGCTCTCAAGTCTTGCCAGGAGTTCATATGCAGACTCGTTATCTACGGATTCATAGTACTTCGGATAAAGAACGGAATTGTTTATATTGGAGATCCGCTCGCTCTCTGCCAGGGTTCCCATGGAACTCTGGGGAGGACAGATCTTTGTGTGTTTTACGATGGTAGGTATACCGTCTTCACCCATGACGGACACGAGAGCCTTACCGGTTCCAAGCTCCTGAAGTGTGGTGTAGGTGTCAAATTCAGGATTTACTCTAAAGCCCATGGCAGCAGCCTTGACGGCTTTTTGTTCCTTGGGAGTGTATGCATGGAGCGCGTGCTGAACCTTGTTTCCAAGCTGGGCCAGTACACCGTCCGGGATATCGGAAGGATTCTGGGTTATAAAATAAATACCGACACCCTTGGATCGGATAAGTTTGACTAACTGCTCGATTTTTTCAAGCAGAGCCTTGGGAGCCGAATCAAAGAGCATGTGTGCTTCGTCGAAAAAGAAAACCACTCTCGGCTTTTCGGGATCTCCCACCTCGGGAAGAGACTCAAAAAGCTCGGAAATAAGCCAAAGAAGGAAGGCAGAGTAGAGACGGGGATGAAGTATCAGTTTCTGACAGTCAAGGATCTGTACCATACCATAGCCGTTTCGATCAGTGCAGAGCCAGTCTGCTACGTTGAGAGCAGGTTCTCCGAAGAAAAGATCTGCGCCTTCTGATTCGATGGCCACGATACTTCTTAAAATGGCGTTAACGGTGACCGTTGCGATATTACCGTACTTGGGGCCGTATTCAGCGGATTTGTCGCTTACGTAATTGAGCATGGCCTTAAGATCCTTGGTGTCTGTCAGGATCAGATTTTCATCGTCGGCTATCTTGAATATGCAGGTAAGGACATCTGACTGTGTATCATTAAGTCCAAGAACACGGGATAGAAGAAGGGGGCCCATTTCGGAAATGGTGGTACGAAGGGGCATGCCCTTTTCACCGTATACATCCCAGAAGTTAACGGGGAAAGCATGGTAATCAAATCCGGCAGCATCCAGGCCCATTGATGAAACACGCTCGGATACATTGGGATTGTCTGTACCTGCCTGACACATGGGTGCGATGTCACCCTTCACATCTGCAAGGAAAACAGGCACGCCGATAGAGGAAAAGGACTCTGCCATAACCTTGAGAGTCACGGTTTTACCTGTACCTGTGGCACCTGCGATCATTCCGTGGCGATTGGCCATTTTGGGATAGATAAAGATGTCTTCATCGCCTGATTTACCAAGTAGTATCTTTTCTTCTTTGATCATTGTAAGTCCCCCTGTATATAGATAACTCTGATATCAGTATTTTAAATCCGGCGTTCGTAATCCACAAGAGTCATGTTCTCGTTCACCACGTGTTCTTCTCCCACACGTACGAAACCGCATTTTTCATATAAGTGGCAGTTTGCGGGCTCCTGGAGGATGGTGTCAAGCTTCCAGACCTTTACATCAGGGAGGAGCTGGAAAGCCTTCTGAATAGCCACATATCCTATACCCTGATTCTGGAACTCAGGGAGAATAAAAAGAGGGCTGATAAAGGCAACCTCGTGCTCATTCGGATCGTTGTGACCGATGTTGATAACGCCTACTCTTGCGCCATCCTTTACTATGAAATAGTATTTTCTGTTTTCTACTGCAAACCTTCTTTTAACGCGGTCTATGGACTCGATGGCGGGAGAGCCCTCGTCGTGGTATTTCTCGTAAAGGGGTATGAAACTTGCTTTCTGCATGTAATAAAGCTGATCGATCTCATCTTCGCGGACCGTTTCAAGTTTAATCCGGTTCATGAGCTCGGTCTTGCGGGGTCCCGGGAGATTGAAGTTTTCTTTTATCTTACGTGCGGCCGCAGCGGGTTCCATGCGAGTATTGTTGATCCTTAAATAGTTCTTGAAGGGGATCTCGCCTTCGTTGCTGACTACGCGGTATTTTGTTTCTTCACGGAGCATTCTTGCTTCCGACACCACCAGGTCACGTTTGGAAGGCTTGTTTTTTAACCTGTTTTCGGTCTTGTTTCTTTCGACACGAACTTCACGGTCCGCGATAAGTTCAACATAGTAAACTGTGCCGCCGGTGGCTTCGAACCTGTCGGATACACCTTTGATATAATCCCAGTCGCTCTGCTCGTCGAAGGCCCACATGTAGGTAAAGATCATGCCCTGGTAGTCCGTCTTAAAGAAAGCCTCGAAAATATCCTCGCGAAGCCTACTTATGACATCACCGTCAAATTTTCCGAATATCTCTAAAACAGGCTCGATCATCATGTGATTGTGAAAAAGCCTGAAATCGGTTATTTTCATTAATTCCTGGCCTACGGTCATTTTACCGACCGCACCGGCACCGATTATCACTATAAGGTCCATGGGGCCTCCTCTTTTGCGATAAAGAATCTATTTTTCGTCACAAACCTGGAAGATAAGGAATTTTAAATAGTAGCTTTCGTCCGCGGCCCAAAGGATGGGATGATCCGGGGCCTGGGTACGAAATTCAACCTGGCGCAGGCGCTTGTGGACTGATTTGGCGGCCTGGCCTATTATTTCGGTAAAAAGTTCCTGAGTCATGAAATGAGAGCAGGAGCAGGTGGCGAGGTATCCGCCATCTTTAACAAGCTTCATGCCCTTCATGTTTATTTCACGATAGCCCTTCATTGCGCTCTTTGTGGCTTCTTTTGACTTGGTAAAAGCAGGGGGATCCAGGATCACCACGTCAAACTTTTCCCCTGCATCATAGAGCCTTGGAAGCTCGTCAAGAACATTGGCAGCCCGGAACTTAACGGTATCTGAAAGGCCGTTTCTGGCAGCGTTCTCCGTTGCCTGTGCCACAGCGTACTCAGAGATATCAAGGCCGGTTACGTCGGTTGCGCCCGCAAGTCCGCAGTTAAGAGCAAAGGTTCCCATATGTGTAAAACAGTCAAGGACTTTGGAGGAACCTGTGGATAACCTAAGTCCCTTAACCACTCGCTGCATGGCAAGTCTGTTATATTTCTGATCGAGAAAGAAACCGGTCTTCTGGCCGTTTACAACGTCGACCAGGTATTTTACGCCGTTTTCGACAATTTCTACATTAGTGTCAAATTCGGATCCTATGAAGCCTTTATAGGGCATGAGGCCTTCTTTTTTACGAACCAGCGCATCGGATCGCTCATAGACTCCGCGGATACTATATCCGTCCGCGGCAAGGATCTCCTTAAGAGAATCTACGATAAATTCCTTTAAGGCTTCCATTCCGAGAGCCAGGCACTCCACCACGAGAACATCCGAATACTTGTCGATCACAAGCCCCGGAAGAAAGTCCGCCTCTCCGAAGATGATACGGCAGCTGTTTAAGTCTTCTTTTGCAAGGACCGCCTTACGATAATCCCAGGCGGCCTTAACCCTTGCTCTAAGGAATTCGCCGTCTATGATGGGGTCCTTGGCGCGTGTCAGCATACGGACTCTGATCTTTGAATTCTGGTTGATGAAACCTGCTCCCAGAGGGTATCCGTCAAAATCGTGAACCCGCAGGATCTCGCCGTTTTTGAAGGTTCCGGTGATGGACTCGATCTCGTTATCGTAGATCCATGCGCCTCCTGCCTTGAGACTTCGGCCTTCACCTTTTTTTATTGTAATGACTGAGTTTTTGATCAAGTTTTCCATGTTTTAAATATGGTTAAGAAACGGGTAATTGTCAAGTCATAGAATTAGTCTTGGTCATACAAATACATCAGGGGGTGACAAAAATGTTTTTAAAGAAGAGTTTAAGAATCCGTATTACTTTCATCGTTGTACTTATGGTTCTGGTTCTCTTTGTGGCCAATGCGATCGTAAGCACAAAAAAAGCCGAGACTAATTTTGAAGATGCCATGGATGCCAAGTATGAAGCTACGGCACAGTATATGGCACAAGTGGTGGATGACTGGTTCAGTGAGAATGCGGGAGCCCTAAAGAGTCTTGCGGCTTACGTCAGCAGTTATCAGGGAGATATTTCAGGAATGAAACCCTTCCTGGTAGACTTTGTAAAAGAAAACGAATTCATTACCGAAGCCTATTTTGGCAAAGATAACGGGAATGCGGTGTTCTCCTCGTTTGAACCTGCAGCAGATTATGATGTTACGGTAAGATCCTGGTATATACAGGCCAAGGAACATGATGGGATATATACTACACAGCCATATATTGATATGATAACCAACGCGCTTTGCATAAGTATGTGCTATGCAACGTCAGGCGGTGTTGTCGGTGTCGATCTTGATCTGAGTGCTCTTACCGCGTTGATACCCGAGAGCTCAGACGGATATGCATTTGTAGCCACAGATGAAAACAACATTGTTGTTCATGAAAATCCTGATTTTGCTCTTACGGGAGAAGAACCCGTCACACTGGAGCAGGCTCTTAACGGCATATATCTTAAGGCCATAGATGAAGACAGTCTGTTTGCGGATTATAACAAAGTACCAAGTTATATAACAGCCGAAAACGTAGAGATAAACGGTTGGACAGTAGCACTGGTAACACCCAAGAGCGTATATGATGCTCCGGTTAAGGCTATGGTTTCTACATTCGTTGTTCTTACCATTATTTTCTGTATCATCGCTGTTGTTGTTATTACTATAGTAAGTATACGGATAACCAAACCTATACTGGATCTTACCAACCAGGTTAACAAGATCGCTTCCGACATTGAAAAGGGTCAGGGTGATACGGGAGCACGTGTAAATATCAGATCTGAAGACGAGATAGGATCCGTACGCGATGGAGTTAACGGCTTGATGCAGGAGCTTGATAACCTGATTCCAAAGGCAAAGAGTGCAAGTGATACCGTAAGCGGACGTGCTCAGGATATGGTTCATATCACGGATCAGATAAATGACGCTATAGCCGGAATCACTCAGGCGGTTGAGGATATTGCAAACGGTGCTACCCAGCAGGCCCAGGATGTACAGAATGCCACTGAGAGCGTTGAACATATCGGCGAGGTGATCGACGAAGTCAACGATACGGCAGAATCTCTTAACAGGATCGCAAAAGAAATGCAAAAGGCTTCCATGGCAACGGAAGATCAGGTGCATGATCTTCAGGATGCTACCAGTACTATGGTTTCCGGAGTTGACCGTATAGCGGATCAGATAAAGGAAACCAGCAAAGCCGTTGACAGTATCAGTGAAAAGATCGAGGCTATCACGGAGATAGCTGAACAGACTAACCTTCTTTCGCTTAACGCTTCGATCGAAGCAGCCCGTGCGGGAGCAATGGGTCGCGGATTTGCGGTTGTTGCGGAAGAGATCGGTAAGCTGGCGGTAAGTTCAGCAGAAGTAGCCCAGAGCATTAAGGATGAGATGAATTCGCTTCTTTCCAAGTCCCAGGCTGCAGTTGATGAGTCAGAGAAGGTTCACGATATGACGGTATCCCAGTCCAAGGTACTGGATGATACAACCGAGATGATACACGGACTCATCGGTCAGATTGATGATACCATTGAAAATATCGGAAATATCGAGGCAGGAGTTCAGAATATCGTTCAGTCCAGAGTTTCGATAGCAGACGCGATGGATTCGCTGTCAGCAATTTCCGAAGAGAATGCTGCTTCATCCGAAGAGACCAGTGCTACGACTACTGAGATCAACAAGACGGTTGAGGCTCTTGCGGATGCTTCAAAAGATCTTAACCAGGTTGCATTCGAGCTTAATGAATGTTTGAGTATCTTTAAGTAATTAATGACTTAATCCGTGATTAAGTCAGCCCGAGTGGCGCTTGAACGGAATTAAGGAGTATTAAAAAAGTATCATTCGTGTTATAATGAGCCTTGCAGATTTCTGTGAGGCTCTTTTTTGAGGTATTATATGGGTAAAGTAAAGTATCTTTTAAAAAGGATCAGCCGTATGAACTACAGCGGATTCTTTGACATGATAAATCTGGTCCATGATAAGACCGGTAAAGGGAAGCTCTTTCTTTTTGCTGACATGGTGCACTGCGGGCTTAAGTTCCAGGCAGGGTACGTGGATTACGACCTGTTTGAGATGTATAACATGACGGAAAAGGAACGCGCTACCGTCATTACGAGAGGCATCAACAATTCCCTCATAAAGAAATATAACGACCCCGAGAAGATGAAGATCTTCCACAATAAGATTGATTTTAACAGGCATTTTTCCAAGTATCTTAAGAGAGACTGGCTGGAAGTTAAGGCTGATGATTTCGAAGGATTCAAGGAATTTGCCGGGAAGCACGCAAGGTTTGTTGCAAAGCCCGTGGATCTTGCCTGCGGGCAGGGAATAGAGATCGTGGATACGACGGGGAAGGATCTTCGGGAAGTTTTTGAAGGATTACTTGCAAAATCACAGCGTTTGCTCGAGGAACCCGTGGTACAATGCAAGGAAATTGCCGCTATCCACCCGGATTCCGTTAACACTCTCAGAGTTGTGACGCTTAAAGGTCATGTGGTCGTAGCCTTTCTTCGAATCGGTAACAAGCATTTTCACGTGGATAACTTCAATCACGAGGGACTTGCTGCTCCTGTTGATATACATGACGGCATCATTAAATACAAGGCTTTAAAGAAGTCAGGTGAGCTCTACACGGAGCACCCCATCACCGGTGTACCCATTGTCGGATTTAAGATCCCCCGCTGGGATGAGGTCGTTAAGTTCTGCGAGGATGCGGCTCGCGAGATCCCCGAGGTTGGCTACATAGGCTGGGATGTGTGCGTAATGCCCGATGATATCTGCTTCATCGAAGCGAATGAATTCCCGGGACACGATATCTACGGTCTTCCGCCCCACAGGGACAAGAACGAAGGACTGCTTCCCGTGTTCCAGGAGGCACTTAAAGACTGAATATTCTGATTATTACAACAATTGACGGAGAATTTACATGTCAAAACGTGGAGCCCGTTTCTATCTCGGGCATTTTGCAGGTAAACTTGCATACAGATTACAAAGAATGCTCGGCATGAATGCAACATATATGCCGGGCGAAATTGCGTTAAGGCTTTGTCCCGACTACCTAGGACTCATCGGTAAGCCCAAGACTCTTATTTGTGTTACGGGTACCAACGGTAAAACAACAGTCTGCAATCTTCTTAACGACATTCTGGCAAAAGAAGGCTATACTCTCTTAAACAACAGCGCCGGAAGCAATACCAATTCAGGTATTGCAACAGCATTGATGAAGTATTCGGGACTCTCCGGAAACAGCCGCAAGGAGATAGGCATAATTGAGGTTGATGAGCGAAGTTCTCACAAGATATATCCCAAGATCCGCCCCAATTATATAGTTTGTACCAATCTTTTCCGGGATTCCATTACAAGGAATGCCCATGCCGAATATATTAAGGGAATTGTGGATAGGGCGGTCAATCCTGAAGCCCTTATGATCCTTAATGCGGACGATCCCATTTCATCCCGACTTGCAGAGAGTAATCCCCGGAAATACTTTGCCATAGACAAGCTTCCCACGGACAAAGAAAAACCTTCCAATATCATTAACGATCTTCAGATCTGTCCTGTGTGCGGCGAAAGGCTTAAGTATCGTTATTCAAGATATCATCACATCGGAAATGTATATTGTCCCCGTGGAGATTACGAGTCTCCCAAGGCTGATTACCCCGCATGCGTTGACATTCCTGGAAACACACTTTCCATGGAACTTAAGGGAAGAACTGAGAAATTCGAACTTATCAGTAACAGTATCTTTAATATATACAATCAGGTTACAGTTATCACTGTACTTGATATCCTGGGTATCTCCGCTGACCGGATCCGCGAAGGATTTAAGACAGGCGGGATTGTTGAGAGCCGCTATTCAGATTCCAAGGCAGGTAAGATCGAGGTCATAACCCACCTTGCCAAGGGTCACAACCCCATAGCCTGCTCCTGTGTGTTTGATTATGCGGTGAACGAACCGGGGGAGAAGGAGATCCTTCTTTATCCCGATGACGAACTTAAGCACATGAAGACTTCGGAGAATATTACCTGGGCTTACGATGCAGACTTTGAGAAACTGGCAGCGCCCGAGGTTGTTAAGATCGTAGTGGCCGGAAGAAGGGCAGAGGATTACAGACTGAGGCTTCTTTTGGCAGGAGTTGACGGATCTAAGATATTCACTACGGCAGATGAGGAGAACGCCTACAAACTCCTTGATACGGACAGGGCGGTCAAGATCTTCATCCTTCACCAGGTCTACAAGATCGATATGGCAGGCCGTGCAAAAGAAAAACTACTCAAGGAGGCAGAGGCAAATGGCTGATAAGGTTATAGAGTATCTCTACCCCGAAGTATCCAATCTTTACGGCGATCCATTTAATGTAAAGTATCTGTCAAAGTGCATTGCGGAAAACGGACTTTCCGCAGAGACTGTGGAAGATTCACTTAATTCCGAGCCTTACTTTGTTAAGAACAAACCTGATCTTGTGTATATCGGTCCCATGACGGAGCATTCACAGGAACTGGTGCTCGAAAGATTAAAGCCTTATACAGCAAGGATCCGCGAGATCATTGATGCCGGAGTAATTTTCTTTGCTACGGGTAACGCCATCGAACTTTTCGAAAAAGAAATAGAATGCGAAGACGGTAAGGTTATTCCCTGTCTTGGCTTATATCCTTTTACTGCAAAGCAGCGTATGTTTAACAGATACAATTCCCTGTTCTTAGGCGAGTTTGAAGGGATCAAGATCGTCGGAAACAAATCCCAGTTTACTCACAGCTACGGGGATACTTCGGAATATCCTTTTGTTAAGGTAACAAAGGGTGACGGCCTTGCGCCGGGTGAGCCCTTCGAAGGGATTAAGGATAACAGTTTCTTTGGAACTTATCTTTTGGGCCCATTGCTTCCGCTTAATCCGTTATTTACCAAGCATTTGCTTAAGCTTATGAAAATAGACGATCCGAAGACCGTCTATGAAAAAGAAGCTATGAAGGCTTATGAGATTAGGCTTGCAGAGTTTGAAAACCCTGCAACCGAACTTAAATAATCATTCTTTTGCGGCCTTTTTGGATGGTATAAGGCGGACAACAAGTTTGAACAATAACTGTCTTATCCAGTCTACGACCGTTCCGAGGGCGTACATTGCAAGTACAGCGCTCAGGAGTTTCAATATGAAAAGCCAAACCTGATCGTTAAGGGATCCGGGAAGGCTGAACCACTTCTGCCATTCGTAGCGTAAGGGCAGGCTTTCCTGAAGTAAATAAACACCAAGAGCCATGGGCGAGAGCCGGCAGATCAGGTTGCCTGGCTTGGGACTCATGGTTTTTTTGTATATAAATGCGGTAAAGATACCTACGCTTGCAAGGAGCGGAAAAATGTGATTGTAGGTGGTGGCGATTCCACGGATATATTCAAAACGTCCGTAACGGTTGATAACAAAATCGATAATGAGAGTTTCGGTAAACACAAGGATGGAACCTGCAAGGTAGAGCGCAACTCCACCGGCTGCCGTGTTAAGGAAGCGGAAACTGTAGCGCTTCATATATGCGCCCAAAAGGAACATGGTAAGGAACCAGGTTACGGAATAGCCTGCTTCGTCGACGGTAAGCTTGAAAGGCAGGAAAGATTTAAACAGACATTCATATATCACAAGGCTTATGATTGTGATCCTGAAGGCTTTGACACTCATATTCTTAACCCCGGCAGAGATCAGGGGCTGAAGAATGTAGATCACAAGGTAGCAGGTGATGAACCAGTACACTTCCATGTGTATGGGAAGGAATGTGTTGATAAGAGTATAGGTATTAAGCTCGCTTAAAGGCATGATACCTACGGCGATTGCGAAAACAAGGCTTAAGACCATATAGAACACAGTCTCAAATACAAGCTCTAAAACTCTGGAAATCTTAAACTGTGAATCGATCAGAAAGTATCCCGATATCAGCATAAAGATATTTACTGCGGATATTGAGAGGGCTTCAAGAAACCATGCAAGCCATACGTTTACGGAAGGGTAGGTGGTCAGGCTCTGAAGCAGATCCGCCTTCCCAAGTGCATGAAGGAATGTGATCATTATCATGGAGAGTATTCTTAAAAGCTCTATATTTGCGTTTCTTTTGGACTCGGTACTCAAGGTAGTTTCCTCCGTTTCAATACTATTTCTATTATATCACAAAAACTTCTTTACAACATATTGTATGTGTGCAATAATAACAATCGTAAGATTCCTTTAAACGAGGCACAGAGAGGCCGGTAAGGTATCACATAGCATCCCGCGAGGGTTATTTTGTGTGTTTGCCGTGCAGTTCTCTGCACGGTTTTTCTTTTTGCAATGGAGAAGAAATGGCACAGTACAAGGCAACGTTGATGGACTCTGCCGCCGTCGGGAGAGCATTAAAAAGAATAGCACATGAGATCCTTGAGAAGAACGGCGGCTGCGAGAACCTGTATCTTATCGGGATCAAGCGTCGCGGGGTTCCCATCGCGCAGATGATCAGAGATAACATTCTTATGATCGAGGGCAAAGAAGTTGAGATCGGCGAACTGGACATCACTTTTTACCGTGACGACCTTGAAAGACTTAACCTTGAGCCCATAATCGCCCAGTCCCAGATAAGCGCAGACCTTACAGGTAAGACTGTTATCCTGGTGGATGACGTTCTTTATACGGGGCGTACGGCGAGAGCAGCAATGGAAGCGGTCTTATCACATGGCAGGGCAGCAGCAATACAGCTTGCGGTACTGGTGGACAGAGGACACAGAGAGCTTCCCATCCGCGGCGACTATGTGGGCAAGAACGTGCCGACAGCAAAGAGCGAGCATATCAAAGTAAAGATGCCTCCCTTTGAAGAAGAAATGTCGGTGGAATTATACGGATAGCAATCGGGTAAACCCGTTTACTATAAATCAGATGCATTAATTATGGAGGAAAAGTTTATGAAACTTACTTACGGCGTAGCAGACAAGCCTAAATTCGGTCAGGTCATCGTGTTTGCTCTTCAGCAGCTGCTTGCGATCCTTGCAGCTACCATCGCAGTTCCCGCAATCATCAACAGTGGTGCAGGTTCTGACATGTCTTCATCTGCAGCTCTTTTCGGAGCAGGTGTGGGCACTATCGTTTATCTTCTTTTTACTAAGTTCAAGAGCCCTGTATTCCTTGGTTCATCCTTCGCATTCATCGGTTCCATGCTTGCAGCATTTGCAGGTGCCGTATCAATGGAAGCAGGATTTGCCGGCATCATCCTTGGTGCAGTTTTCGCAGGTCTTGTATACGTAGTTATCGCAATCATCGTTAAAGCAGTTGGTACCGCATGGATCAACAAGCTTATGCCCGCAGTTGTTATCGGACCTACCGTTGCAATCATCGGACTTTCACTTGCAGGCAATGCAGTCGGCGACCTTATGGGAAGCGGCAAGACAACAGCTCCTGCAGTTTGCATCATCTGCGGTCTCGTAACCTTATTTGTTACAATGATCTGCTCCGTATTCGGAAAGAAATTCCTTAAGATGATCCCCTTCATCATAGGTATTTGCGCAGGCTACATCGTAGCTACCATCTTCACACTTGTTGGTAACGCAACCGGCAACGAAGCTTTACAGGTTATCGATTTCTCAGCATTCTCCAACATGAGATGGGTTCCCGAGTTCACATTCGTTACAGCTATCAAGGGTCTTGCAGATGTTACGCCCGCTTACGTAGGAACCGTTGCAGTAGCATATGTACCCGTTGCATTCGTAGTATTTGCAGAGCACATTGCAGACCACAAGAACTTATCCTCCATTATTGAATCCGACCTTCTTGAAGAGCCCGGTCTTCACAGAACCCTTCTTGGCGACGGCGTAGGCTCAATGGTTGGTGCTTTCTTCGGCGGCTGCCCCAACACCACTTACGGTGAGTCCGTAGGCTGTGTAGCAATCTCCGGCAACGCTTCCGTAGTAACGATCCTTTGCACCGCAATCCTTGCAGTCGTTGCTTCCTTCTTTGCTCCTTTCGTAACAGTGCTTGCTACCATTCCTTCATGTGTAATGGGTGGTGTATGTATCGCACTTTACGGCTTCATCGCAGTATCCGGTCTTAAAATGATCCAGAAGGTTGATCTTGATGATAACAGAAACC
This sequence comes from Lachnospiraceae bacterium, assembly GCA_024695575.1. Classification (GTDB taxonomy): domain Bacteria; phylum Bacillota; class Clostridia; order Lachnospirales; family Lachnospiraceae; genus UBA1258. The sequence continues at coordinate 1,708 of JAILHY010000001.1, read as the reverse complement.
TCTTCACCGTATCCGTAATCCTCATCGCAGGTATCGGCGGATTCGTTTGCCACTTCGGTTCCATCGAAGTTACTGAGGTTGCTTGTGCACTCATCCTTGGTATCATCACCAACAAGGTACTCGGTATCGGCAAAAAGAACTAAAAATGGTTCACTCACAAGGGCTTGCTTCGGCAGGCCCTTTTTTATTTGTTGAACAGAAAACGTTTTTTTGATATACTTTGGCTGCAAATATTGGTTGTATTCAGATAATAAGCAGGAGGGGTTTACGGTGAAGATCAAGTGTGAATACTGTGGCGCCATGATTGAGGATACAGAAGACAAGTGTCCCAATTGCGGTGCCCCCAATGTCAATGTAAAAAGAACGGTGGATCATACGCCAAAGACCATTGATGAACTCAAGGTCTGGTACGAAGCACGTAATCTTCCGCCCTATGAGACAACACGCTTCTTTATCGGCATAGACTATAAGGAGCCTAAGGCTTTTGGTATCTACCAAGACGGAAGCGAGTTTGTGGTCTATAAGAACAAGGGCGATGGGTCAAGGGCCGTTCGTTACAGAGGTACGGACGAAGCTTACGCAGTTAACGAGATCTATCTTAAGCTTAAGTCAGAGATCCTTAATCAGAAGGCAAATAATGTAAATGCGGGGCGAAGAAGCGGTTCGGGCAACTACAGGCGTTCAAAGAATCCAAGCGATTACGTAGAGCGCACCGAGAGCAAGTTTAAGACAGGTCTTGGTGTTTTCTTTGGCATTATGGCAATAGGAATGGTGGGGTTGCTTAAGTTCAGGATCATTCTGGCGATCCTTCTTTTTGCTACCATGGTCGGAGCAGTGTATGGCATAACAAAACTGCTTGTTAAGCTCTACACGAAAAAGAACGGAGGAGATGCCATTGGTTTTATAAATGCTCATCCGGGCCTTTCCAAGTGGCTGTATTTTGACTGGACGGATTTTATAGGTCTTAACAGGACTACTTTTTTACTGCTCTTTTTGACCATGATCATATCCGGTCAGTGGTTTGCGGTATATACTACACCGCATTATTACAGACCGTCCACCGGAAATACGATATTTGTAAACTACCACGATGACTGGTATGAGTACGACGACGTTAACGACAGCTATAATGCCATCAATTTCGACGCGCTTCCCACAGAGATCCGGACAAACCCCGCGGATTACGAGTTTAACTGGACCGGAGCCGAGTGGAATCCTACGACAGAATTTAAAGACTCATCGACATATGAATCAAATTACAAGAGCAGCGATTCCTGGGACTGGGGAAGTTCGGACTCGGACAGCGATTATGACTGGGACAGCGGGAGTGACGGCTGGGACAGCGGCGGAAGCGACTGGGACAGCGACTGGTGATCAGTGTTTATCCTTTTATGATCTTTCAAAAGAAGGAGCGGTAAATGAACGAATCAGCGATCCTACACACAATGGACAGTGAATATGCCTATGCTTCGTCGGAGCATGACATAAGCATACGTATCAGGTGTGCAAAGAACGATATAAAGAAGGTCTGGCTCATCTGCGAAAGCAAATACCGGATGGTAGATACTCAGCAAAAGAAACCCATGAAAAAGGTCTTTTCGGGGCGCCTTTATGACTATTACGGTATAGATCTTCATGTTGAGGACGTTCGTTTTGCCTACATTTTTTATCTTTATGACGGCAAGGAATACAAGTATTATTCAGAGGA
>JAILHY010000193.1 GCA_024695575.1 Lachnospiraceae bacterium | reverse complement strand
TACGTAGGTGAAACGGAGAAGAGACTTGAGGAAGTATTCGCCAAAGCCCAAAAATCAAACATGATCCTCTTTTTTGACGAAGCGGATGCGGTTATGTCTAAGCGATCCGAAGTCAAGGATTCAAAGGATAAATACGCAAATACCGAGGTTTCCTTTATTCTTCAGCGTATCGAGGAATATGACGGTATTGTGCTGCTTGCTACAAATAACCTGCAGAATATAGATACGGCGTTTATGAGACGTATCAGGTATGTTGTAAACTTTAATCTTCCGGATAAAGAAACCCGTAAAGGTATCTGGCAGGGCGCTTTCGGAAAGAGTGTTCCGTTATCTGACGATATTGATTTTGACTTCCTGGCGGATAAGTTTGAGCTATCCGGCGGTGAAATTAAGAATATAGTATTAAACGCAGTATTCTATGGTGCCGCAGACGGCGGAGAAGTCGGTATGCGCCACATCATGAAAGCGGTTTACAGAGAAAACACAAAGTTAAAGCGTATCGCTTTTGACGGAGATTACGGCGGATATGCATATCTCCTGCATGACTAAAGATTATATTTCATTTTGAATAAAGCGGAAAATTACTTTAGGAGGAGTAGAAATGCCTAAGAAATTACTTGAAAACGCAGCCGCGGAAAAAGAAGCCAATGACGTGGGAATGCGTTATATGAACTCTACGGATGTCATGAAAGATATGCGCAGGGATTACGGTTCAGCCATGGACGGGATCAGGGTTCATGATGATTCTATAGCTAATGCAAAGGTTACCGAGGCGGGTCGCGACGGTATTGCATCCGGTAAGGATATTTACATGAGAGCGGGTTCTCTTTCAAGCCATGCGCCTGAAGTAAACGGTCTTCTTGCCCACGAGGTTACCCATGTTATGCAGCAGAGTAACAGTGCGGATCAGTCCGTAGAATACGGAAGCGAGCAGGGCGGACTTTTCGATTGGTTCCGCTCATTATTCGGAAGGAAAAAGAGAGAGGATGAAATGGCTCCCGCGACGGAGCAGGACCAGAGTATGGCTGCGGCTTCACTCGCTCACATGCAGTCCGATGGTCGTTCCGGCGAGGGTGACGATTATCTTGGAAGAAAGTTCGGGCAGGGCAGCCATGGTGCACTGACTGATTCCCACACATTCCGGTTGTTCCTGCGCCAGTCCTACGGTAAGTCAGACGAGGAGAAGGATGAGTTGTATGACATGTACACGAATCCTGCCCGGAGAGAGGATTACCTTGCTCATGTTAAGGGGTTGGTTAATACTTCCATGAAGATGAATATGAACCAGTTTAATCTTCAGGGCAGGGATGCATTGCTTCAGGGCGCCGACCGCGTAAATGATGCAGCAACTGACATTATGGCACTTAGTGACGTGGTCAAGGACAATGCGGCAGAACTGGGTTATAGTGACAAGTTTGTCAGCGAGGATTTCGGTTCCAGAAGACAATATCTGATGGCAACCAAGGCAAATACCCGCGGTCGTCTTCGTGAACTTACCGGTGAGGCTGCTATGGGCTCCACCGCTCAGATGCCTTCCAGTCAAACTGCTTTCGGTAAAACCGGTATCAATCAGGGCTTTAGAGCGTTCAAGAGGCGTTATATCAACGCAAACCGTGCGGACAGGAAGAAACAAGCCAAGTGGCATGCGCAACAAAATACGAATTAGGTCTGGTAGTAGCCAGAGGAGTTTTAAATGAAAAAGAAAAAAAGCCTGAAATTACTGATCGCTCTTATATTTATTTCCTTTGCTCTGCTTACGATCATCATAAGTTCGGTCATGACATATTTTTCCGAGACCGACAACTACCACAGGGAGTGTGAAAAGAGTTTAAGGCAGATGACTACGCATCTTACCTCTCTTATCAAGAAGGATGGGATGGAGTTTATCTATCTGGAGGATTATTTCAGGGAAAATAACGATAAACTTGAAATACCCGAGAATTATGTAAATGACATAGCTGTTTCAAAAAAGGATTTTTACGATTACATATCAGAAGCCTTTCCCGGTAAACAGTACGGCGAAAGCCTGACATTTAATGAACTTGACGATGAAGGAAAGCGCCTTTATGCCAAGTACCGCTTTGAATACTGGTTTTCGGTATTTATGGAGTCGGCGGAGAGTTTTGATCTTCAGTATGTTTACTACGTATATCCTTCCGATGCGGTAGCACATAAGGTTGTCTATATGTTCGATCCTTCACTTGCTACAGTAACCGGCAGCGACGGATCTGCCATTTTAAGCCTTGCGGATGAGGTATACGAAGACCCTGTCGAGCATGAATTTTTGTGGAAGGCATGGAATACAGGATATGCACCTTCCGGCTTTGACAAGATAAACAATGAATTCGGATACGTATACACCTATAACACTCCTCTTATCATTAACGGAGAGAAGCTTGGCGTGATCTGTGCCGATATCAGCGTGGATCGGGTTAATTCAACGATCCTTAAGTCAGCATTACAGTCTCTTCTTATCTTAAGCCTTGTACTTGTGGTTGGTACGCTGTTTGTAGTTTTCTTTGTGGACAAGCAGGTGGTTGAAAGAATAGTAAGTCTTGAAAAAAGTATCAAGCACTATTCAGAAAACAAAGATCCGGAACTTGCCAGGGATATAATCAAGGTTACGGGCAGGGCCGATGAGATCGGAAGTCTCTGTCATGAATTCTCCGACATGATCACGGAACTTGAAGTTTACATGCAGAATCTTCAGAGCGTGACCGCAGAAAAGGAAAGAATAGGCGCAGAGCTTGACGTAGCCACTCATATTCAGGCTTCGATGCTTCCGCGTATTTTCCCGCCCTTCCCGGAAAGGGATGATATCGATCTTTACGCTACCATGAATCCTGCCAAAGAAGTGGGCGGTGATTTCTACGATTTCTTCTTGATCGATGATACGCATCTTGCAGTTGTTATGGCAGATGTTTCGGGTAAGGGAGTTCCTGCTGCACTTATCATGGTCATTGCCAAGACTCTTATAAAGAATCATCTTATTGCCGGAGAAGAGCTTGATAAAGCACTCATGTCCTCAAACATGCAGTTGCTTGAGAACAACGATGAGATGCTTTTTGTAACCGCATGGGTTGGGATAATAGATCTTGAGACCGGTCATATTGTGTTCGCAGATGCGGGTCACGAGCCTGCCTTCGTGCTCAAAAAGAACGGCGAAGTAGTAGAAATAAAGCATAAGAAAAAGAGACCGCCCCTTGCAACCATCGAAGGCATGAAATATGTGGTGGATGAATTTGATATCGAAAAGGGAGACTTACTCTACCTTTATACCGACGGTGTTCCGGAGGCTATCAATATTGCGGAAGAACTCTTTACAAAGGATCGTTTGGTAGAAGTATTAAAGCAACATACTTCGGATGTACCTAAGGATCTTTTAAAGGCAGTTCAGGATGCGATGGATGAGTATGTCGGTGAAGCATCTCAGTTTGACGATATCACCATGCTCGGTGTCAGAATCAATGAAACAAGCCATGAATGATTTTGATACATTTTTTGAGGATTGCTGCAGGAGAAACAAAACGGTTGACCGTTTTGGTCATTCTGATAAAACCCTTGCAGATCATCTGTCTTATCTGTCCTCAATAGCGGAAAGAAACCGTTCCTTTGGCAGCAACAAATCGGCAGATGACGTGTATGCCTTTGCGCATGAACATGTGGAAAGGCTTTTTGATAAAGAAACTGCCGATTCTGTAACTGAAGCCTTAAAACATAATATTATTACCACCGCTGATCACCATGGCGGGATCTTTTCTGCCCAGGCATTTCAAGGCGACCTTCTTTACGGGGAACTCCTTAAGAGAATGGGATATAAGGGAAGATATACGCCGGTGTTTTCTTTTTCCATTGTGGAGCTTGAAAATTCAACATACGCAAGGGGGTTATGTGCTTATACCAATCCCTGTAAGAGAGTGCAGCTTCCCATCCAGCCAAAGAAAGACTTAAACCGTATGGTGGCAGTCACGAAGGGCTTCAACCCGGAGATGGTTGAAAGAGCGAAGCTTTTATTAAAGGACCCTGCTATGGGGTTTAAAGAAGAAGCTTCCGAACTTGCGGATATACTTGATAAGTTCTATTCGGACACTGAGATTGTCGGACTTGAGAGATACTCCGATCAGATCTCACTTATAGCAAAGAGGATGTCCGAGTATTATTTTGCCGATGATGATTCAAGGCGTCTTGTCTATATCGAGGCTGAAGAAATTACAAGGAAGCTCCTTATAAAGGATCTAAAGGATGAAACATCCATAGCCCGGCATATTTTCTTTGATCCAAAGCTTCGGAAGGCGATCAATGAAGTCAGGACAGAAGAAGGGCTTCCGCTTTCGGCTCTTTTATTACGAGGCGTGGATGAAAAAGGCAGGAGAGTACACACCGAGCTTCAGCCTGATGGTAAACTCTTAGGCGCAGGACTTAACGGTTTTAAAAGAGATTATCCCACCGATATCGACAGTCTTATCGGACTTATAGAAGCCCGTGAGCTTTTACCTAACGGATTCCTGGATGCGGTGCTTTTATTTTTCGAAAGGGGTATCACATGGCTTGGAGGTTATTTTCAGGCCATATACCTTGGCACATGGAGAGATCTCCTGATAAAAGCCCTTGAAAAGGCAGGTTTGTCGCATCTTGCGGATAAGTTTAAAAGCTACGATTGTACAGGCTATATAAGCGGTCCTGTATATATGCTTACAGAAGCTCTCGACGGGCTTTGCAATGCAGGACCTGTCGAACTTATGAAATGTAAGATGACATCGGATTCTTTTTCCGAGAGAATGAACATTAAAATGTGTGATGCCCATAAAATGGGGCTGTTTGAAATATACCTTGACCTGATCCCCGCGGATCTAAAGATAGAAGGATGGTACAGGACCATTGCGGATTATGTTAAGGAGAATTACGGAGCGTATATGATTTGAGTTATATGAAACAAAGAAGTACCTGGGCGGAAGTAAGTATTGACCAAGTCCGCAGGAATATAAGTATTATCAAAGATCAATTTAAGGATCTTAAAAAGCAGCCAAAGCTCTGCGGCATAGTCAAGGCCGATGCTTATGGACACGGATTAAAGGGTTTTGTCAGGCTGCTGGCTGAGAACCGCCTTGTTGACTGTGTGGCGGTTGGAAAGATAAGCGAACTTCGAAAGCTCATGGAGATAAAGCTTCCGCCGGGTTTTGAGATCCTTCTTTTGGGAAACGCCACGGCGGAAGAGATCGAAGCTGACATTAAAGGCAGGATACTTGATCCGGGGCGGGTTATCTTTTCCATATACAACAAAGAGCAGTTTGTCAATATCAACAGAGTGGCAGTCAACTGCGGAGCTCAGGTAAAAGCTCATTTAAGAGTTGATGTCTGGAATTCGGGAATGGGAATGGGACCGGATGAATTAAAGGAATTTGAAGGCGAAATGTTTACGGCTTCAAACCTTAAACTGACCGGTATATACAGTCATTTGTATACCTCATACTCGGAAGACCTTCCTGTGATAAAGAATGAACTTGAAATGTTCAAGGCCGTGGTTGATGGTCTTAAACCGGAAAATCGCGCCGGACTTACCGCACATATACTGAATTCGGCACTGATTTTCAAGTTTCCGGAATATGCCTTTGACATGGTAAGGGCAGGCTCTTCGATGTACGGACTTCCCTGCGGGGACGAAGGAAAGCTCACACCATTAATGAGAGTCTGTGCAAACGTTTTTGATGTAAGAGTGGTTCCGGGTACGGTGCCTCTTTCCTACGAAGGAAACGATACAAGAAACCGCGACCGGAAGATAGCGCGTATCATGTTCGGTTACTGGGACAGTCCCCTTTTACTGACTCAGAAGGATATAAGGATCAGTATTAACGGGCATCTTTTTAAGCCTGCGGATGAGATCTGCATGGATAACCTTTGTATTGATGTTACGGGCGATGAGTCTGTTAAAGTCGGTGACACCGCAGTCCTGATGGGAGAGGAAGATGGTGTCAGACTTATGGATATTCTTAACCGGAATAATATCCATTACGTGCACAGTGAATGGATGTGCATGACTGCTACGAGATTGGAGAAAGTGTACTTATGACGAAATTAAGAGGCAGGACAGTAAAGTACATAACAATGATTTGTCTTGTATTTTCACTGATTATCACTTGTACCGGCTGCTCTTCGGGAAAGTCCGGTGAGAGTGCCTTAAGTCAGGACAATGCCGATATGGCGGACTATTCACCACGTACCAAGGAAGACGGATCTAAATTCCGTGTGGCCTATGTTGATTACGATGAATATCTGCCTGCAAGCCGCCAGCTTTACTATATCTTAAACGGTCTTGAAGAGTCGGGCTGGATAAAAGAAGGAAGCATTCCTTTTTCCGAAAATGATATCGAAACCAAGGAATTATCCACCAGGCAGATGTATGAAGAACTCGTATCTGCGGATCTTGGGGATTATATAGAATTTGCAGAGGATGCTTTCTTTTACCTTGGATACGATAAAGAATCCCGTGTGGTAAACAGCTTAAAGGAAAGAGCCGGGAAGGACATCGATCTGGTGATCACCTTCGGTACCAGTGCCGGAGTACTGGTAAGTTCCCTTGACCTTCCGATTCCTATGGTAGACTTTTCCGCAACTGACCCGGTGGCTTCGGGTATCATTGAATCCTCCACGGAAGGTTCCGGTAATCCTAATGTATGGGCACAGGTGGAAGCCAGCGTGCCGTTACGACAGCTTAAGTATTATCATTCCATCAAGCCCTTTAACAATCTTGGTATCATCGTATACGGAGACGAGATCATATCGGGTGTTCCGGATATAATGGCAGCTTCTGAGGAAGTTGGGTTCAGCGTTGTTAAGTACAATATAAAAGAGCAGCCTCGTGAAACGGAAGAGGAGCTTGAAAAGTATTACGCCATGGTCAAGCGGGAGTTTAAGATGATGGCCAGGGAGGATATAGACGCTTTCTTTTTAACACTTGACCTTGTAAATGATATGGAACGTCTTCCCGAGATGATCGAGCCTTTGTATGACAAAAACATTCCGGTATATGTTCTCGACGATGTTAATAATGTTTACAATGGTGCCCTTTTGATCATATCCGCCTACGACTTTGAAAACGTAGGAAGATTTGTGGCTCACGCCATTACAAGGATCTTAAGCGGAGACGAAGCGGGAAGTCTTCCCTGCATTTACACCAGTGCTCCTTACATATGTATCAACCTCGACGTTGCCGAGAGGATACATTATCCCCTAAACTTTGAATTTCTTGCTATCTGCGACGAAATCTATACAGAAAGAAAACTTGACTGATGGACAAAAAAGAAAAGCGTAAAAAACGAATATATCTCCTTATCAACCTGATCATGGGCATAGTGGCAGTTGTCTTTATTTCCAGCATGGGTTACTTAAACTACAAGACCACCGCCATCGAACTTAAAGAGCAGGTGCTTGTAAGGATCGAAGCCGATACGGTAGACGTTATGGAAACGGCACTCCGCTTCGGCAAAAGAATAGACAACTACTACGGAACCGACGAGATATTTGCGTCCTTCCGCAAGCAGACCGAAAACACCTTCCCCTTTGTGATCAATGACGAAGGAAAACTTCTTTATATCGATTCGGAGTACGATACCGAGATTAAAGACAGAATATCTAAATTTCTTGTATCCAGCGAGTTTAGCAAGGCTCTTGCTGACGGCCTTCCCGAAGAGGCGGTTAAACTCGGATCCGAAGGTGACAGAGCCATTCTTTATCCTATATTGCAGGATGAAGAGGTAGCAGGTTATTTTGCATGTCTTTATTCCCGTTCCGGTTTTAAGGATGAACTGGCGGATGTAAGAAAAGAAGTTGAGTATCAGACATTGATCGTTGCGCTGGTCCTTACGGTCATCCT
>JAILHY010000174.1 GCA_024695575.1 Lachnospiraceae bacterium | reverse complement strand
TACATAAGGGTAGATCACCTGAATACCTGTTTCGTTCTGCCACTCCTGAACCTTACGGAACTCATCATAGGAAAATACTCTGTAAACCACGCCGAGAGCATAATAAGCATTTACTCTTATATCGTAAGAATAGCGGGTAACCATCTTGCCGCGATACTTAACCTCAGTCTCGTGTGTGCCCACGGTCTTGATCACGGGATCACGGCCTGTTTCTTCTGCGATTCCGCGCCAGAAAAGCATTGCTGCATCGTTCTGCGACTCGTAGGTCTTGGCGCCGCTTAAGGATTCCAGGCCGAGATTTGCGCCCCACTCTGTGTAAGCGGGAAAATTCACATAAAACTTATCCGTATCAGTGATCTTATACGGAGAAAGAAAGGGTGACAGGAACGAAAAGATCAAAAGGAACAAAAGGATCCATGTCGCTACAACGGATGATTTGTTTTTTGAAAATCTCAGCATGGCATCGGCAAAGAAGCTGCGGGCCTTAGTCTGTAATTCCTTGTCATGTATTCTGTCATTATCCTGCACGAACTGAAATTTCTCGGCAGGGATGTGTTCAAATTCAATATTGTTGTTTTCCATTCTTCTCCCTCCTTACTTGCGAGAACCCATACGGATCCTGGGATCAATGAAACCGTAGCTGACATCGACTACAAGACCTGCTACCAGACCTACTGCGGTATAGAAACAGGTGGAAAGCATAAATATATTATAATCGGGACCGTTGATGGCATTTAAGGTAAGGCCGCCAACGCCGGGGATTGCGAAGATCTTTTCTATAATTAGTGAACCGCCCAGGATTCCGATGAATTCACCGAAGATCGCAGGAACGATAACAACAAAACAATTTCGAAGTGCGTGACGTATAGTCGCCTGAGCCTTGGTAAGGCCTTTGGTACGTGCAAGGAGCATGAACTCACTGGTCAGAACCTCTGTGAGCTCTGCTCTGGTGGTTCGGGTAAATCCTGCGATTACGCCGAATGCAAGAGCCATGATGGCAGGCATCATACTGCGCAACATAGGCAGGCTGAACCAGTCGGTTCCGGCTTTCATAAGGAAAGGGAACCATTTAAGCTTATAGCAGAAAAAGTATTGGATTAAAAATGCATACACGAAACTGGGTACAGAGATGACAACCATGGTGAGAGTAGACAGTGTGTAGTCAACCCAGGTGTTCTTCTTAAGGGCAGCCAGGATACCGAGTCCGATACCGATAGGTATGCTCAGTATGATGGAATAGAAGTTAACGATCATGGTGGCGGGAAGTTTCTGTTTAAAGATATCCCAGACATCCTGACCGAAATAAAGCTTCTCGGATACACCCCAGTCATTGGCAGTAAAGATATTCTTTAAAAAGATGCCGAACTGAACAAGATAAGGCTCGTTATATCCAAGTGCCTCTCTTCGCATCTCCACCACCTTGGTATGAACGTCTTCAGGAGGCAGTACCGGCAAGGGCAACATGCGCACCAGGACGAAGCACATAAGGGTTATGATAAAGAACACAAGGATCATATATAATGTTCTTTTTACTACGTACTTAAGCATGGTTTGTCTCTCTTTCAAATAATGCTACATAACATGACATTACCAGCGACAGATAATCTGCCGCTGGTCCTGTCAGTCACCACTAAAAGAATAAACTAACTGTTAATAGTTCAGGGTTCCGCCCTGGGAAGCTACATAGTCCTTCCATTCTTTGTCATCATAGTTGTACTTTAAGTAGGTGATACCGCCACGTCCGAGAACGGGGTTGTAATCCTCTACAACGTAGTAAACCTGCTGAGAAAGAAGTGACATGGAGCCGTCGTTCATAAGAGGAATATAATCGTATGTTCCGAGAACGATGCTCTCAAACTTGGCAAGGATGTTAAGTCTTGTATCAACATCAGCTACACCGTAACCGAAGTTGTAATCAACGCCGTCCTTGGTTACCATTGTGCCGTTTAATGCATCTGACCACTCCTTAAGAGTCATGGTAAGCTCCTTACCGTCGATGGTCATGGTCATATCAACCTTGGTTCCGTCAAACCACTGTCCGTCGTATGCTCTGTCAGGATTTACGTAAAGGTCTGTAAGGTGGAAAGGATCCATAGCGGAACCTGACCAGCCTGCAAGTGCCATGTCTACGGTACCGGATCTTAACTGTGTGCTCCAGTCGTTTCCAAGAGGAGCGGACTTAACTATTTCTATTTTGCCTTCAAAGCCTGTACCTGCAGCAGCTTCTGCAATCTTCTCATTCATGTAGTTGATAGTCTTAGTCATGAAGTCTGAATCGCTGGAGATTGAATATGTGATGGTTACGGTCTGGTCTGACTTGCCGTCACCGTCCGCATCGGTAATGTATTCTTTTTCAAGTGCTTCTTCATAAGCCTTCTGATAGAGCTCCTTAGCGGTCTCAGGATCGTAACCGGTAATGGAATCTACAGCTGCCTTAAGTGAAGAGAATGCGCTGGTGTCTACTGAATAGAAATCACAAAGTGCCTGCATAGCCTGCTCGGTATCACGATAGTAAGCACAGGTCTCGGGATCATAAATATAGGTATCTCCAACAAGTCCGTATGCTGCTACACGTGCAGGGCTTACAGTCTTGCAGAAAAGGTCTTTATCAAAAGTAACCGCAACGGCGCGTCTGAAGCTGTTAAGAGTCATGGACTGAAGGTCAACCTTGGTCCTATCAAAGTCAGCTGCAGCCTCTCTGTCGTTGATCACTTTATCGTAACCGTTAAAGATTGCAAAGAATACGGTTTCTCTGGGTGTTGCATGTACATACTCGGAGTTTCTGTACTGGTCAAAATCTTCTGCCTGAAGGCCGTAACTCATAAGTTCACCTGCAAGGAACATGGTCTTGTGGGTTGCAGCTTCGGGAACAACCTGGCAGTCGATCTCAGTGGTCTGATACATAGGATAGGTAAGACCGTCCTGAGGATCTACATATGTGTATGCACTGTCATTCCATCCGAACCACTTGTCATTCTTTACAAAGTGCATGGACTTATCAAGCTGATAGTCGCTCATCTTGTAAGGGCCATAGGATCTGGAAGTCTCAACGCTTGTGTTGTAGGTGCTGGACCATACAGAGCCTGAAGCGGTGGTGGTTTCCTTTAAGCAGCTGTCGTAAAGAGTGGGCTCAACAAGGAAGTTTGTGCTAAGGCCGTACCACTTAAGGTAGAATCCGTTAAGAGCGCTGGTAAATACATAAGTAAGTTCGTTATCTCCTGACTTGTAAAGACCAACGTTCTCGAAAGGATAACCGGCTTCGTACTCGAATACTTCGATACCTGCGTACTGACTCTGATAATCAGCATAAGAACCGGTATCGCAAAGGTATGTATCCCAGAGATATTTACCGGATACGAATGCTTCGGGATCGTCCTCAGCTACGCCGGGATCGCGAATCTCGGTCTCGTCGGTAATGGAAACGTAGTTCTTACCGCCTTCGGTAGAGATGTTCCAGAAACTGTTGATATCTATAACAACTTCGTCATCGGTGTGACCTGCTGCAATATAATCAGCGTAAGTAGTTCCTTCATCTGCGAAAGACTTGAATGCGCCGTTACCTGCAAGAGCATAGTTCTTGGCATTTGCAATAGCATATGTTCCGTCATACAAATCGGAAGCACGATAGTTTAAAAGCTTGGGATCAAGAAGTCTCTTTGCTGACTCCACGAAAGTATCGGGAGTGATGGGTGTTCCGTCATCAAAGCAAAGATCGTCACGAAGCTTTACTGCCCAGGCATAACCTTCGGTAGCTGACTCGGGAATGTTGAACTCGGGATGATCAGCTTTAACTTCTTCAGTTACATCAACCGGCTCGCCTGCAGCCATGTCGGGAAGGATAACATATCCGGTGAAAGGCTCCTTACCGTCAATCGGGTGATTCTCATCATTAAATGCAAGTCTGTAGAGACCGGATCTGGTATCAATTTCATTAAGTGGATATCCGTCATCAGCGGTCTGATATGTGTGGGGGTTCCAGTTGGTAGCAAGTGTGGATACTGAATCGTAGTAAATGAAGTCGCCTTCAAACTTTACCACTTCAGATTCGGGTTCTGCATCGGAAGAAGTGCTTGCCGAAGCAGAAGTTTCGGTCTTGGAATCGCTTTTACTTGTGCTTGTGGAAGTCTTATCCGCACCACAGCCCGCAAGAGTACCTGCGGCAAGAGCGGCAGCAAGCAACAAAGCAAGACCTTTGTTGAACTTTCTCATTAATTTCTCCTCCTATTTCACCCGGCTTCCCATACGGGATCCTCAATAACTTTCAAGGCAAAAAGAACCGGATGCTTTTATTGCGTTGGCGCGATAAAGCGCTAAAATGCGCTATTCTCTGCACAACATTAACATATTATTAACAAAATATTTCCATTGTCAAGTTAAAAAAATATGATCCTTAACCCCCGTTCCCAAAGAGTCAAAAAAAGATCCTTCGACTACGTCCTTCGGACTTCGCTCAGGATGACGCTTTAGAAACAATGTCATCTTGAGCGGAACGAAGTGGAGTCGAAAGATCTTATACTTAGAACAATTCTGCCGTGTTAAGTCACAACTTTAAAGTTCCTGCCGGCAAATTTGGTGTGGTCCTGGAGTTTCCTTGCTTTGTCGTAAGGATTCTGGTTGTTGTACTTGATGCGGGTCGTGGTGAGGCCTCCGGCTACGTAAGTCCTGCCGCATTCGGGACAGATGGCCGTGTGGATCTGAACCGAAGCCTGAAGTACTTTTCCTCCTTTTTCCGCCGCCTTACTGTACGCGTTGGAAACATGCTCCTGCTCGTGGGCCCTTACCCTGGTACCTGCTTCCGTAGGCGACATGTGCTGAGGGGTTTTAAAAGAAACCATCTCATTGCTGCCGTCCTGGTATTTCCTGTTCTTGCAGGTCTCGCACTCGTAATTGGGATCACCCTTTACGTGACCGTGTTTGTCGGTCTTGCCTATCCTGTGGATATGATTGTTCTTGCCGGTCTTGTCCTTCTGCCCGAGCTTATTGGTTTTATCTTTATCGTTTTTGTTAAGTTTCTTTTTGTCGTCCTTTGAATTGAGAGCGTTCTTTTCGGTTTCCTTGGTCTTTTCTTTTTCTTTTACCTTGTCCTGATCCTTGTCATCCTTGGGGGCCCGCTGCTTCTCAACCGCCTCCTTGATGGGATCCTTGATACCCATGCGCTCCCTGGCTTCCTCGATCCGCTTCTCTTCATATGAAGAAACATAGCCGTAACCTCTGTCGGAGTTTCCTATACTTCCTATATTAAAGCTCATGCGGACCTCCTTTCGCAAATAGGTGTACACACCTACAGCAGTGTACAATATCACATATATTATGTTACCAAAGGGGAATTAATGAATTATTACACTAAAGAACCGCCCGAATCTGACGATATATTATACAGATGCAAGTAAAGGATCCTGACCATGAATGAAAAAGAACTTAACATGTTAGTCTCCGGTGCATTCGACCGTGAAGGGAAAAAACAGGCCTGCATTTATTTTTCGCAGGGTGACGCTTATGCGGAGGGGTACATTCCCGACTGCAAGATATTAGCTCACAAGGGCTTTACGGAAGAAGAAATTGCTCAGCTTGAAGAATACATGCTTGATAATTTACCGACCCTTAAGCACCGGGCCGCCGAGATCAACCCGATCAAGGCCATGATGAAAGATTGAATCCATTCTCCTCATAAATTCTCCTCATATTTTATGCAGAAAGCCCGGCGCATTTGCGTCGGGCTTTCTCATTAGTGTAAATGGTCAAACAACATAGCGGATTGATCAAATGTCTTTATAATCACGGTCTTCATCAAATTTCTGTTCGGGATAGATATTGTCGTTGCCTGCATCGGGAAGTACGATGGCTGCGATGATGTATACCCAAACGCTCAAGCCTGCAAAAGCAATGAGGCAAAGGGTGATGAGACGTACAAGAGATACATCCATGTCAAAGTACTCTGCAATACCTGCGCATACACCACAGATCATCTTGTTGTTTGACTTTGTAAGTTTCTTTCCGTTATTCATATAATCCTCCTTGATCCCTTGTATGGGAACCCGTTTCGTTAGTTCTTGAAAACATAATACCACCGCTATGTAGTATTGTATAGTACTATTTTAGAAAATTATGTGAATTTATTTTGCGGACGAAATATCTTTAGAGTAAATAATCAGCTCATCGCCTGATTTTATGATGGTATCACCGGTAGGAACGATAACACGTTTGCCTCGTTTGATGGCGATGATAAGCTCCTGACGTGAAATGGGAAGCATCTTAATGGGAACACCCACCCAGTCATGCTCGTTCTTAACAATGCGTTCCATAAGGCGGATACCCGTGATGTCATCGAAATCCGCCGCTCCGAGAACGATTACGTCCCCTGCCTTAAGCTCCGTGTCGCCCTTTGGAACCATTTCTTCTTCATCACGGACCACAACGGCGAGAACAGTTTCAGGAGGGAAAACAATGTCCCGTACCTTCTTCCCCACCCAGGGGTGGTTTGCGTCAAGGACACCGGAAATAAAGTTCACGAGTCTTTCTTCTTCAACAAAGGCGATGCGATTGATCTTGGTGTAGCTTTCAACGAAGCCGGCGCTGATGATACCGGTAGGGATTGCAACCATTCCAACACCCAGGAAGGAAATGATGATGGCCACTATCCTGCCCCCGATGGTCACGGGATAAATGTCGCCGTATC
>JAILHY010000161.1 GCA_024695575.1 Lachnospiraceae bacterium | reverse complement strand
GAAAAAACACTTGTAGTCGGTATCGATGTCGGAAGCGAGACGCATTATGCCAGGGCCTTTGATCACAGAGGAATCGAGTATTCAAAGAAACCGTTTAAGTTTAGTAATGACGAGGCCGGGTTTGCATCGTTCAAAGCTTGGGTACTGGAATACAAGGAAGCACATGATAAGGATAAGGTTGTTCCCGGAATGGAGCCCACAGGCCACTATTGGTTTAACCTTGGAAAGTTCCTACAGGACAATGATATGAAGCCTGTACTGATAAATCCTCATCATGTAAAGAAATCAAAAGAACTCGACGACAACAGTCAGACGAAGAATGACCGTAAGGATCCTAAAGTCATCGCGGGTCTTGTGAGAGAGGGACGTTATATGATCCCCTACCTGCCTGACGGTGTTTATGCAGACTTAAGGACTGCATCAAACATGCGATTTCAGATACAGTCGGAACTTACGAGAATACTGAATCGGATCAGCCGTTGGTTCAATATATATTTTCCTGAATATAAGACGGTCTATGGAAATCTGGACGCGGTCAGCGGAATGCTGGTGCTGAAGACTGCTCCGTTACCGAAAGACATCCTGACGTTGGGTGTTGATGGTATCGATAAGATCTGGCGTGATGCGAAACTTAGAGCTGTTGGTAAAAAGAGGGCGCAGACCCTGGTGAACGCAGCTGAGCATAGTGTTGGAAGTAAAGAGGGAGCAATCGCAGCACGTGTAGAGATCCGCATGCTGATCGAAGACTATGAGTCAAGAAATGCCCGCCTTCAGGAGGTAATGGCTCTCATCGAAGAGCTGGTTAAAAAGATTCCGATGACTGAAAAGTTGTTGGCAATCAAGGGTGTAGGAATCAAGACCGTGTCAGGATTCCTTGCTGAAGTCGGTGATATAAGCCGCTTCAAAAGCCCCAAAGAACTGCAGAAGCTTGCAGGTTTGGCGCTGGTAGAGAACAGTTCCGGAAAGCATAAAGGCGAGACAACAATCAGCAGACGTGGTCGTAAGAGACTCAGATATCTGTTATTCGAGGTTGCGATGTCTTTGGTGTCTAAGAACCGGGAGTTTGCAGAACTGCATAATTATTACACGACCAGAAAGCAGAACCCGCTCAAGAAGATGCAGTCACTGATGGTAGTAGCAGCTAAACTGATCAGGGTATTCTACGCGATGCTCACAAAGGGTGTGGACTATGATCCTAAGAAGATGTCAGAAGACATCAGACGCCCGTTGATAAGTTTGAAGGCTGCATAGAAGTAACCGAATACGGCTGTCAAAGTACAGCTACTGAACAAGACTGAATGTAACAGGCAACGTCCACTGGAAACAGTGCTGTAACAGGAAGCGAGTCAGTAATCAAAAACAAAGAATGAGCCAGTAGTCGGCAGGAATTGTCACCAAGGGGCGCGACCCCGCAAAGGAGCATAGCTGACACCCTGGTTGTGGATAGGCAGGACGAAGGAAGTTAGGACCCCAGAACGGGATGATCCTGGTGGATATAGGAGGTTCGCTGCCATAGAGGGAAGGGGCATACAACAAGGCCATGTAGAGCGAAAACAAAGACGTTCTATTTCGTATACCCAACAACTGCTATTTCGGTACCTGATACCAAGAAATATCCATGATCGTGACTCATTTGCTGAGATAGGCAGGGCTCAAAAGCCTTGATTTTTCAATAAAAAACACTTGATTATATGAGGAGGAAACAATGGTCATTCACGGACTTTCAAAATTAACGCTTCTGGATTATCCCGAACATATCGCCTGCACCGTTTTTACCGGCGCCTGCAACTTCCGATGTCCTTACTGCCATAATGCCCGCCTCGTTCTTGAGCCTCATAAATGTCCCACGATTCCGGAAGACGAGTTCTTCGATTTCCTTGAAAGCCGAAGAGGCAAACTTGAAGGAGTTTGTATTACCGGCGGAGAACCCACCCTTCAAAAAGATCTGCCGGAATTCATCGAAAAAGTGAGGAGCAAAGGCTTCCTGGTAAAACTTGATTCTAACGGCTACAGACCGGATATTTTATGGGATCTTATCCGTAATGACTCCGTAAATATGATAGCTATGGATGTCAAAAATTCAAAAGAAAAATATGCCATGACGATCGGACTACCGCCGGAGGCTTTCGATCTTGAAGCTATCGACCGAAGCATATCCATGCTTAAGTCCACCGGTGTTAACCATGAATTCAGGACCACCGTTGTAAGAGAACTGCATGATATCACCGATATGGAAAAGATCGCCGAATGGATAGCCGGAGACTCCCCATACTTCCTTCAGGCTTACAGAGAAACCGAGGATGTTATATACCGCTTTGAGGACAGTCATGAACCCTTTTCCTGTTATACCGAAATAGAAATGCAACGTCTTCTGGGTGCGGTCCGTCGTTTTGTTCCCAACGCCCGTATCCGGGGCGATGAAAATTGATAAAGGCAGGTCTTTTTAATTATGGATTTTTCATATGAAGCAGACAGGATCATCCT
>JAILHY010000158.1 GCA_024695575.1 Lachnospiraceae bacterium | reverse complement strand
TCCTGCACCATTCACTGAGAGAAAGGAATTTATCATGGCTAAGTACAGAAAGTTAAGCAGAACATCTTCACAGAGAAAGGCTCTCCTTCGCGGACAGGTTACTTCTCTTGTTCAGAGCGGACGTATCATCACCACCGAAGCCAAGGCTAAGGAAGTTCAGAAGATCGTTGAAGGTCTTGTAGCTCTTGCTGTTAAAGAGAAGGACAACTTTGAGAACGTTAAGGTTACCGCTAAGGTAGCTAAGAAGGACAAGGACGGCAAGCGTGTCAAAGAAGAAAAGGACGGCAAGAAAGTTACCGTTTACGAAGAAGTAGAGAAAGAGATCAAAAAGGATCTTCCTTCCAAGCTTCATGCACGTCGTCAGATGCTCAAGGTTCTCTACGTTAACGAGACCAACAAGCTCTTTGATGAAATCGCTCCCAAGTATGAGAATCGTCAGGGCGGCTACACCCGTATCGTTAAGGTCGGACAGCGCAAGGGCGATGCAGCTATGGAAGTAGTTCTTGAGTTTGTATAAGATGCTATGATTAAAGCTCTCCGTAACGGAGAGCTTTATTATTTCCTTGCGGCATATTCGGCGAGAGTCTCGTGCCCGTTAAGGACGTAGGCAAGTATCGCACACAGAATGATCATTCCCACGATCTCGAGGAGGGGGATGATCATTTTTTTGCCGTATTCCCTCCAGATTTCTTTGCACAAGAATGTAAACTTTTTAAAGAAATTACCCATAATATCTCCGTTTATGTTATAATTAAGCGATTTTTATTATAGGTATTATACCATGGATATTCTAAAAACAGACCATTTAACATTTGATTATATAAGACGCGACGAAGAAGGCAATGTGGAGGGCATAACCACTGCGGTGGACGATGTCAGTATCAACGTTCATCCCGGTGAGTTTATCGCAATTCTTGGCTCTAACGGCTCGGGTAAATCCACACTTGCCAAGCACATCAACGCCATTCTTTTTCCTACGGAAGGGACGGTCTATGTGGACGGTAAGGACACGAGGAAAGATGAGAATCTGTGGGATGTGCGTGCTTCGGCCGGAATGGTGTTTCAGAATCCCGACAACCAGATAATCGGTCAGGTTGTGGAGGAGGATGTGGGATTCGGTCCGGAGAATCTGGGTGTTCCAACCAAGGAGATCTGGGAGCGGGTAGAAGAAAGCCTTAAGGCTGTGGGAATGTATGAGTTTCGTTCCAAGTCTCCCAATCGCCTGTCCGGCGGGCAGAAACAGCGTGTATCCATAGCGGGAGTCCTTGCCATGCACCCTAAGTGCATAGTACTTGATGAGCCAACCGCCATGCTTGATCCCATAGGACGCCGCGAAGTCATTCGTGCGGTCACTGCCCTTAACGACGTTGAGAAGATCACCGTCATCCTCATAACCCATTATATGGACGAGATCATCGGCGCGGACCGCGTTTTTGTCATGGACAAAGGCAAGATCGTAATGGAAGGTACGCCTCGGGAAATCTTCTCGGACGTTGACAAATTAAGGGAACTGAGACTGGATGTGCCTCAGGTAACCGCCTGTGCACACGAATTAAAGAAACGGGGTCTTAATATCCCCGACGGAATCCTTACCAAGGAAGAACTTGTAAAGGCTTTGAAATCCTGATGACAATACTTGTTAATCATCTGACATATAAATATAATCCCGGCACTCCAATGGAATCCGTGGCGGTGGATGATGTTTCTTTTGAGTTAAAAGAAGGCGAGTTTGTGGGGCTCATCGGTCACACGGGCTCTGGTAAATCCACTCTGGTGCAGCATTTAAACGGAATCCTTAAGCCCAGTTTCGGAAGCGTGTATTACAACGGAAGAGACGTTTTTGACGGCGAGTACGATCTTAAGGAACTGCGCAGTCACGTGGGCCTTGTGTTCCAGTATCCCGAGCATCAGCTTTTCGAAACTGACGTATTTAAGGACGTTTGCTTTGGACCTAAGAATCTGGGCCTTTCGCAAAAAGAAACCGAATTACGGGCCTATAAGGCGCTTAAATTGGTGGGTCTGGAGGACGATTTCTTTTACCAGTCGCCCTTTGATCTATCGGGAGGACAGAAACGACGTGTGGCCATAGCGGGTGTCCTTGCAATGGAGCCTGAAGTTCTGGTGCTTGACGAGCCCACGGCGGGTCTCGACCCCAAGGGCCGTGACGATCTGCTTGAGAGCCTTAAGAAGGTTCAGACGGAAACGGGATGCACAGTCGTGCTTGTTTCCCATTGCATGGAGGACGTGGCCGAATATGCCGACAGACTGCTTGTTATGCACAAGGGCAAGCTTGAGTACGACGACAAGCCGGTCAACGTGTTCAGGCATTCAGCAAGGCTAAAAGAAATGGGTCTTGGGATCCCGGAGATCACCGACGCCATGATCAAATTAAAAGCAAACGGATTTGATGTATCCACTGACGTTATTACGGTGAAAGAAGCCGTTGAAGAAATATTAAAATGTTTTCCCGGAAGGTAATAAATGTTACGCGATATAACGTTGGGTCAGTATTATCCGACAGAATCGGTGATACACAGACTTGACCCGAGAGTGAAGCTTTTTGGAACCCTGGTGTTCCTGATCTCGCTATTCATAACGGACAATTACATAGGTTATGGGCTTGCTTTTTGCTTTCTGGCTTGTGTTATCATAATCTCCCGCGTGCCTTTTTCTTTTATGGTCAAGGGCATGAAGTCCATCATGTTTCTTCTGATGTTTTCGGTGGTGCTTAACCTGTTCATGACAAGGGGAGAGGTTGTGCTGAGTTTCTGGAAGCTAAGCATCACAAAAGAAGGTATTTACATAGCGTCATTCATGGCAGTGAGGATTGTTTTTCTTATCATCGGCTCCTCCATCATGACATTGACCACAACGCCGAATAACCTGACGGACGGCCTGGAGAAGGGTCTCGGGTTCCTTAAGATTTTCAAGGTTCCGGTGCACGAGATCGCAATGATGATGTCCATAGCGCTGAGATTTATCCCGATCCTCATGGAGGAAACGGACAAGATCATGAAGGCGCAGATGGCAAGGGGCGCTGACTTTGAAAGTAAGAAATTGACTAAGAGAGTCAAGAGCCTTGTGCCTCTTCTGGTACCGCTGTTTGTATCGGCATTCAGGCGGGCAAGTGACCTGGCGACGGCTATGGAGGCAAGATGCTACAGAGGCGGCAAGGGACGCACCAAGATGAAGCCTCTTATATACCGGAAAAGGGACGCATTGGCTTATCTTGTTATATTTGCCTATCTTGCAGGTTCAATCGTGCTTAAGAGGTTATTTTGACCCATGAGAAGGATATTATTACAGGTCGCCTACGATGGGACGGAGTATTGCGGCTGGCAGTTTCAGCCCGGACAACCGACCATAGAGGGCAGGCTGAATGAGTCGATAGAGAAACTGACGGGTGAGAAAGTAGCGGTTATCGGTGCAAGCCGGACAGATGCGGGGGTTCATGCCCTCAGCAACATGGCGGTCTTTGATACGGAGTCGCCCATTCCCGGAGACAGGTTTTCTTTTGCATTAAATACGAAATTGCCCGACGATATCAGGATCGTAAGTTCCGGGGAAGTTGAGCCTGACTTTCATCCAAGACACGTATCCTGCGTAAAGACTTACGAATATCACATATATAATGCGGCTTTCATGCCGCCGACCATGAGGAATTACCGCTTTCACGAGGCAAGACCGCTTGATACGGAGGCCATGAACGAAGCAGGACGGATTCTTGTGGGAACCCACGATTTTAAGGCGTTTTGCAGTGCTGATACCAGCGCACTTACCACCGTTCGCACCATTACAGATCTTAAGGTAACCAAGGAAAAAGAAGAATTGACAATTTCTGTAAGCGGGACCGGTTTCCTATATAATATGGTGAGAATCATCGCAGGGACACTCATGTGGGTGGGACTTGGAGTACGGACGCCGGAGGATGTCCGCGCGGCTCTTGAGTCTCTTGACAGGAGCCAGACAGGTCCGACAGCGCCTGCATGCGGATTAATTCTTGCAGATTTTCAATTTACCTCTTGACAGCAAGTGTTGCATGAATGTATAGTATTAAGGTATGCGGACACCCAGCCAAAGCCCCGGTACGGTGTCAGCCCTGAAGATATAATTTGCTTTTGTATTTTTATGGAGGAATCAAGATGAAAACTTTTATGGCTAACCCTGCTACCATCGAAAGAAAGTGGTATGTAGTTGATGCTACCGATAAGACTCTCGGACGTCTTGCAAGCGAGATCGCTAAGATTCTGAGAGGCAAGAATAAAGCTATTTTTACACCTCACGTTGATACCGGTGACTACGTTATCGTTGTTAATGCTGAGAAAGTTGCCGTTACCGGCCGTAAGATGGAGCGCAAGATGTACTTCCGTCACTCCGATTACATCGGCGGTGTTAGAGAGCTTCCCCTTTCCGAGATGCTCGAGACCAAGCCTACCGAAGTAATCGAGATCGCTGTTAAGGGAATGCTTCCCAAGGGACCTCTTGGAAGAGAGATGTTCAAGAAGCTTTTTGTATACGCAGGACCCGAGCACAAGCATGCAGCTCAGAAACCTGAAGTTTTGAATTTCTAAGAGGATCTGAAAGGAGAATAGAAAATGGCTAAAGCAGCTAAGGCTTCAAAAGCAGTTAAATACTACGGCACCGGCAGAAGAAAATCTTCTGTTGCCCGTGTTTATCTTGTTCCCGGTAAGGGAACCATCACCATCAACAAGAGAGACATCGATGATTACTTTGGTCTTGAGACCCTTAAGGTTATCGTTCGTCAGCCTCTTGCAGCAACCGAGACCGTTGACAAGTACGATGTAATCGTAACTGTTAAGGGTGGCGGATTTACCGGCCAGGCAGGCGCTGTTCGTCACGGTATCGCACGTGCACTTCTTACCGTAGACGGCGAGTTCAGACCCGTTCTCAAGAAGGCAGGTTACTTAACTCGTGATCCTCGTATGAAGGAAAGAAAGAAGTACGGCTTAAAGGCAGCTCGTCGTGCTCCTCAGTTCAGCAAGAGATAATCGTTTCACAACGTATTACGTCTTTGGACAATCAAATACGACTTATTACACCTCAGGACAACTGTCCTGGGGTGTTTCATTATGTAAATCTATAAAAATGTAGGATTCTACATTTTTATAGATTTAATGTATTACCTTAAAGGAACTCAAATTATTTGAGTTCCTTTTTTAGTTATCAGAACTAATTTAAGATTTTGCTTTAGTTGTTACTCAAAAATTTTAGTTCATTGACTTAGCTTAAATATAGTATTAAAATATAAAAAGAGATTGGAGGAACTAAAATGACAACTGAAGAATTAATTGAAAAATTAGAGTTGATACAGAAACTAAAATGCGAAA
>JAILHY010000042.1 GCA_024695575.1 Lachnospiraceae bacterium | reverse complement strand
AAAAAGAAATATAAGAGTAAAGGCTTTGCGGCAGGATGCTCGAGGGAAGTGATCGAGCGTGGCGCAGATCAGCTCAGATGGGAGTTGGATAAGCTTCTTGAAATGACGCTTCAGGCTATGGCTGCAAGTGAGGATATCATTAATGCCGAAATGGAAGCTGAGAAGTAGTTATGGGTCGATTGAATGGTAAACTGGCAATCGTGACCGGAGCGAATTCCGGGATGGGTATGGCTACAGTTGAGGCACTGGCAGATGAAGGCGCAAGGGTCATCATGCTTTGCAGGAGCGAAAAGCGCGGCCGGGAGGCTCTTGCAAAACTATCGGAAAAGAAGGAACGTCAGCTTGAACTTATGCTTTGTGACCTGGGTGATTATGCTTCTATCCGCTCATTTGCTGCCGGGGTTAAAGAAAAATATAAGAGAATAGACATTCTTGTTAATAATGCCGGATTTATAGCTTTAGACAGGCAGGAGACAAAAGAAGGTCTTGAGAGACAGTTTGGGATAAACCACATCGGACATTTTCTTTTGACTACTGAGCTGCTCGACCTGATGGGAGAGGGCTCCAGGATCGTAAACGTTGCATCCGGGGCTCACAAGACCGGTAAGATCCATTTCGATGATATAAACCTGACTAAGGGCTTTAACGTGATCAAGGCCTATTCCCAGAGTAAACTCGCAAATGTTCTTTTTACAAGGGAACTTGCTAGGCGTGTAAAAGAAAGGGGCATTACTGTGAATTGCTGTCATCCGGGTGCGGTAGCTACCAATATGGGAGTTGACCGCGAAACGGGCTTTGGCAAGACAATTACAGGAATTCTTAGACCGTTCTTCCTGACACCTGCGGAAGGTGCCCGAACAGCAATCTATTTAGCTACGCATGAGTCGGTAAAGGATATTTCGGGAAAATATTTCTATAAGTGTAGGATCGCAAAATCGTCGAAACGGTCAAAGGACCCGGAACTGGCAAAGAGGCTTTATGAGTTGAGTGAACAGCTCGTCAGCGCAAACAAGTGATTTGATGAGGTAGGACAGATGTTTAAACTGTTTTCAAGAAAATCGGCACCAATGTCTGTATATGATTATGATCCGGAAAAAGAAAAACCGATCATTCGAGCTTCTATCTGCAACGGTGAGCAAGTGGCAGGTTTTAAAGACAGAGAAACCGGCGAGTTTCATGAGGTCATGCTGATCCGTAACGATCAGGATCTGGCAGAGTTCAAGCAGGCCTATGGATTGGACCGGGTCGATAAGGAATATTGAGGATGGAATCAATACTTATAAAAGATACAACGAAAGAAGAACGCGAATTCATTGTTGCAGAGTCTATCGGAAACATCAACGGTTCATGCGACGGCTGTGCAGCAGGTCTTATCGAGATGTATCAGGATTACATCGACGGTAAAAAGGAGATTCGCGAAATCAATATGGAATTCAGAGCACATTACGAATCTGGTATAGAAATGCCGGGAAAAGCGGATTGTAGCTATGTTCAGGAAGCAAACCTATTGATCTGACTTTTGAAGGCACAGATGATGACTACAGTGAACTTGCGAAAGTGTGCGAATCTGATGAGTTTAAAAGCAAGATATGGGAACTTAGCTTCTTTCATTACCAGGTTGAAAGCTGGGATGAATTTAAGTCGGGATATGAGACATTTTGTGAAATGCCGTCATTTTACGAAGTGAGCAAATTGTTCTTTTTGCTTATGGCACTCAGTTAATACGATAACAAATTAGTAATAGATGGATACTGGGCTGCCCTATTAGAGGAATGACTATGAAGATAGAGCTTGTTGATAATATACTGACTCCGGAGGATTTTATAAGGCTTAGGGTTACTACGGGCTTTGCAGATATTCCTGTCCCACATGCCAGAAAGTAGGTGAACTGATGAAGAATACTTTTAAGGTTAGGTTTATGTCGTATTATTTTCACAATCTGTTGCAATCAGAGTACAGAAATAAGTCCGTCAGCAGAAAAATAGTACGAGATATCGCTAAGGAACAAAGAAAGGTAACTCTGCGTGCTGGGGAAATGAACGATGGAAAACTGATAT